>JBARVK010000386.1:0-11532 GCA_049646225.1 Nodosilinea sp. | reverse complement strand
GGGCTATTGTCCCTTACCCAATTTTCTTTTGCAGGCTCCCCTAACCCCTGGCTGCGCCCCTGCGGACCTATTTTGATGGCATTGAGCAGCAGTTATTTAGAACACCCAGCCTCTATGTTGAACAGTTCAATGCCACTATTTTGACGGCAGAACGAGCCAACCTCAAGCTAAGGTTACGGTTCAAAGGCAAGTATCTGCTGGCTATCAGCGAAGCCCTACAGGTTGTGGAGGGGCAAATTGTGCACATTGACTATCGCTACCACTTTCAGGATGAGAACAACCAGATGGTCTTTCGTTACGACAGTACCCCTCATTTCCCTGACCTGCCTACCTTCCCTCACCACAAGCATCTTCCTGATATGGTCATCGCCACCGAAAAACCTGACCTCGCTCAAGTGATCCAAGACGCTAGCACTCTGGCCACAGGCAAAGGATGATTAACCTTCGTGTGGAAATCGGCGATCGCCCCCAGCCAGCCCCAGAGGCCACGCTAGAATGCGAAATCGTAGGGCGATCGCCGCAGTCCGCGATCGCAACCCCGTAGTTCCAACGTTGGTAAATTCATGGTTCAAACCGCACCCCAGTCCCCCGCAAACACTCTGCCTGCCGATAGCTATGTGGTAATCGGGCGCGCCACCTGCTACCTGCGCCAAGAGGGAGAGGTGATTGAGCTGCAAATTCTAGAGCCGATTCCATCGGCCTATTTGCAATCGGTGCTCCAGGGCGTACCCACCTCCTACAGCGCCATCTGCGGCACCACCATGGCCCAGGCCCTAGCGATGGATCTAGGCGAAGTTGCTGCTGACCCCGCCCAGCCCTGCGCCGACTACGAAGAGCGCATTTTGGCTGCCGCCCGCACCTACCAGTCTCGGCCCGAGTCGGTAAACCTGGTACCCGTCGGCACCATCCATCGCGAGTTGAACTACACCACTGAGAAAAAGCGGGTGCTCAACAGCCAGCGCAAAATTTCTAAGAACGACAACGTCAAGCAGCACAAGTACACCCACGAGGTTCTGTAGGGGCAAACGGTTGTTTGCCCTATAAGGTTCGTCATTATTCGATAGGGGCATTGCACCGCAATGTCCCTACAAATTGGGGATATATAGATAGAATCTGGGCTTAAATCGGTACGATCGATCGCTGGCAGGTGGGGCAAATGCCGTGGATCAGCAGCTGGCAGTCAAGAATGTGGTAGCCGGAGCGATCGGCGGTTTTGGCCCCCACCTTGAGCACCGAGTCGTTTTTGAACTCGATTGTTTTATTGCACCGCACGCAGATTAGGTGGTGGTGGTGGTGGGGGGCAGGCTGGTTAATCTCGTAGCGTTTTTGGCCCTCGGCTAGCTCTAGCTCGCGCAAAATGCCCATCCGCGCCATCAGCTTGAGGTTGCGGTAGATGGTAGACAGGCTGATCGGCTCGCCTTCTTTTTCGAGCAGCTCACACAGATCTTCGGCGCTCAGGTGGGTGCTCTCAGGCAGGTTTTGGAAGGTTTTGAGCATGGTCTCTCGCTGGGGAGTCATGCGCCAGCCGCGCTCGTTGAGCTCGGCTTTGAGGGCTGAGGTCGTGTAAGCAGCCATAGCCTGGTTTCCCCCGCTAGATTTCAATAACTCGTCCTTAATGAGAATACTAGCGAACTTTTCAACCTATTTGCAATAATTTTTTGTTATTGAGAATGACTCCGAAGACTGGTTTAGATGTCTTTAACATTCGCTGGAGAATTAGCTTAGGGTGCGGGCCGCGGTGACTAAGGTCAGCGCCGCCAGGGGAGCCGTTACCGCCCTCAAAATATAAGGCCCCAGGGAAACAGGCTGAAAGCCTGCCGCGATCGCACCTTCGATCTCAGCGGTGGTCCAGCCGCCCTCTGGCCCGATTGCAATCGCAGCAGGAACCAGCGGGTCACTGGCCTGGGCCGCCGTCAGCAGGTGAGGGGCATCGCCCCTGGCCACGCAGATCCACCGCTGGCCTTCGGTCGCCTGCTCCAGGTAATGGCGCCAGGTCAGGGGGGAGAAAATCTGGGGCCGCAGCAGCCGTTCACTTTGTTCGGTGGCCTCAAGGGCGATGCGCTGCCAGCGATCTAGTTTTTTGGGGTTGGGCTGGGGCAGGGTGCGATCGCTGATCACTGGCTGCAAGGCTGTTACCCCCAGCTCGGTGGTCTGGCGCACCACATCGTCAAAGCCGTTGCCCTTGGGCAGCGCGATCGCCAGGGTAATCGGGGCCTGAGGGGGCGCGGTAGTGGGTAAGGGTGCGATCGCCGCTCGGTCAGACTCCGGGGTCAGCGTCGCCATCCACTGTTGCCCCTGCCCGTCGAGGGCCACAAACTGCTGCCCCGGCCCCAGCCGCAGCACTCGGTAGAGGTAGTGCTGCTGACTGCTGCTGAGGCACAGTTGGTCAGCCACCACCTGACTCGGATCAACCATCAACCGCTGCACTGTAGACCTCTCCAAGCTAAGCAATGCCCTTCTTTTTATATAACGCCATAGCGCCAACCAACGTTGTTACCCCATCACCCCGACTCCTCAGCTCCCCCGCTCCCCCGCCCCGCCAAAAACAAAAACCCCCAGCCCGAAAGCCGGAGGTTTTTGTTCTTAGATGTTTCAGTATAGTACGTACCCTATAAGAACCTTAGCGGCTCATGACTACCATAGGGGAATATACGTAAGGAAGGAATAAGCTGTTTGTAAAGCTCTGTCAAACTCAATTGACTAGCGACAGAGCCACAGGTGGTCACTCTGGCAGACTCTCTTTCTGGCAAGACAGCAGATTAAAGCCCCAGGACTCCGACCTCGCGCTGGCGGGGCACAATGTTGAGCACATCGAGCTGGGCGCAGTACTGGAGGTCGGCCTCGTTGTTGAGGCGCAGCAGGCGCTGACCGTGGCTGGCGTAGTGCATGAGGTCGAGGAGCTGATCCTGCCACTGTAGGTAGAGGCTGACGGCGGCGATCGCCGCATCGTTACCCGCTAGCTCTTTGAAGGTTTGCCCCGTGGCGGCAATGACCCCGTGAACAATGGCTCCGGCGCAGACGGTGTCTTCAAGGGAGTAGGTGCCCTCCCAGCCAGACCCTACCAGCCACACGGTCTCTGGCCTGTGGCTGAGCAAAAACTCGACCACGGCCTGGCGAGTCGTCAGGGCCGCAGTAATCACAATCGGGGCATGCTCAATGCGCTTGAGGCAGCGGGTGCCGTTGGTGGTACTCATAAACAGGCGTTTGCCCGCCGATAGATCGGGGGAATGGTCCAGCGGTGAGTTGCCCAGGTCACAGCCTTCGACCTTGCCGCCCCCTCGTTCGCCTGCCCGCAGACGCTGCTCGGCTGGCCAGGTTTCGCTCACCGCCAGCAGGCTGTCGATGTCGCTAAAGACTTGAATGGCCTCAGCCCCCGCTGCCAGAGCTGCGGCCATGGTGGTTGTCGCCCGCAGCACATCAATGGCGATCGCGCAGTCGGGGCTACCCTGGTCAGGAACTTCTTCGGGAGTGTGGAACAGAAATAATTTCACGGGTTAAGAGTTTGTTTAGGACTTAAATTATCAAACCATGGCTCACCCGACTTAAAGGATTCAACCCGGCTGGCCAACATCTCATTCTATGCGGGTGCCGCCCCATTCCCAAAAAAAAGGAGCACCTCAGGCGCTCCTTGATCTGTGATTCTGCCGTTAAGCAATCGGGCAGCCTAGGGCAGCCACTCCAGCACCGCTTCGTCTTTGGTGTTGGTGCGGCGCGAGGGGGTAGCGCGGTCGAAGGTCATGTGGATGGCACGAGTTTGCTCGCCATCGGCCGCTACCGCCATGATTGGATAGTCAATGTTGCCGTCCTGGAACGACATCTGGAACCGGAAAGTGCCGTCTGAGTTGAGCTTAATCGGCTGTCCACCGATGGTGACGGTGGCATCGGGTTCGGTGGCACCGTAGACAATTAGCTCAGCGTCGGCCACCAACCAGAACTTGCGGGGCCGAATTGGCGGAGCTGAGGCCGAGAAGCCTGCCCCCGACATGGTTAGCCCAGCGCCCGACATGGTCAGTTCGCCAAAGGCACCGATACCCGACATGGTGGGTACCCCTACCTGAGCCCCAGGCACCGCCCACAGCCCCGCCCCGGAGGGGAAGACATAGGAGCTGACGGCCTTTTCGGGGGCCATCGAAGCTGGAACGTGCTGCATGGAGCCGAACAGCGACCCCGCTACCCGCTGAGCCTCGGCGGACTCAGTCATGGCATAGATGCTGTCGTAGATGGCGTTGGCACTCTCGGCGGCGCGCTGGCTGGGATGCTTGAGGTTCATCACGGTCTGGCCGCGCAGATCGGCCTGCCAGTCGACGGTGACAAAGTGATCTTCGACCCAGTCAGAAGGGTACACCGGGGGAATGTGAACCGGCGTCGAGCGGGCCAGCACCAGCCAGCGACCGTCGTTGCAGAGGTAGCCAATTTCGGCCACGTAGTCGCGATCGCTAACCGGAATCGGCAGGTACCACTCCCGCGCCATTTCGTCGCATTCGTACTGCTGCAGGCTGTGGGGGGCCTGAGTGTAAACGTTGATGTCGGTGACATCGTAAAAGCGCAGAGCCAATCGCGATCCGCCCTGGCGCCGCAGCTCATCTTTGTGAGTGTTGGGAATGTCCCAGTAGGCGTAGGCCCACTGAGGGTCGCGGGGCATCAGCACAATGCGGCTTTCGCCGTAGCCGCTAGGCAAATCTGCCAGCCCTTCATCAACCGTAGCTAAGACCTCAACGGCGGGAGGCATCGGAGCACTGTAGACAGGCGCTGGTGCAGAGGCCACAGCCGTCATCGTCGGAGCTGGGGTGGCCGGAGTGGGGGTCGCCGCTGACCCGATGCCACGCTTGGCGTCAATCGCCTGAATGGCCGCGATCAGCTCGGTCTTGCGCATGCGGCTGTAGCGAGACACCTCATATTCGCTGGCTACCCTTCGCAGCTGACGCAGGGTCATGTCTTCTAGAGGCGGACGGGGCTGTGGCATAGAGCACTCTCCTTAAGTAGCTTGGTAAAGATTTCAGGACGACGGACGGTTGGCGATCGCGGGTTGCAACAGGATGAGCAGCGGCAGAGCATTGGCCTTGGGGCGGGTGATCTCGATCCTTTGATACCGATCCCGCATCCCGTAGAACTGGCGCGATCGCTACGCCTCAGCACCCGACTACTAGATGTACGACAACAGCTGGGGATCAGCCGTTGCTCAGTAGCATGCCAAAAACAACTGCTGGGATCAAGCCCCTGGCAAGGCTTTTCTAGCTCTAGCAGCGAGAGAATAGGGCTTCGGGGATCAAAATGTCATGATTTTGTGACATTTTGATCCCCATAAGTATTATTACGCCAGGAAACTTTGACCTTATAGACAGGCTCTGGCCGCGACGTTTTACCTGGCGAACCAGAATAGGACTGAATACAGGTATGAAGCTGAGGCAAAAGATATCTATTCATGCCTTAACCAGCAGCGCTCACTCGGGCCACATCCCCTGCTAGAGTTTTGGGGTGCGATCGCCACTGTGGCGGCCCCGTCTCTGAAGCTAAGCCGCCCCAGCCATCGCAATTTTCCATCGCTGTCACCCCTAGCCCGCCGATGACGTCTGATCCTGCTGCTACGCCCGAATCTGATGCCTCCACTGCCAAAGGCAGCCGAATCATTAGCCGTTTGCTGCCGCCCGCCATTCGCCTCTGGCTACAGACCCAGCTCGACCATATAGAGGGGCTAGAGTTCGCTATCGACGGTAAGGATCGGCAAATTTTGGCGGGCTACCTGCCGCAGGTAACGGTAGCGGCGCACCAGGCGGTATACCAGGGGCTGCATGTCAGCCAGGTCGCGCTCAACGCGGCTAATATTCGCGTCAACCTGCCCCAGGTGCTGCGAGGCAAGGCTCTGCGGCTGTTACAGCCTTTTCCCGTAGATGGGCAGGTAACCATGCTGACCGCCGATCTGCGGGCATCGCTACAGTCGCCCCTGCTGGGTCAGGGGTTGCGCGATGTGCTGAAGCAGCTCCTGACGGGGACAATAGCTCAGCACAACATTCCCCTCGATCGCTGGCTGGGCGAGGGGGAGGCGTCGCCCCCAATTGATATTGCCCTGGCTAGCGATCGCCTGATCCTGTGCTGGCCCCAGGAACCCCTCAGCGGAGACGGCCTGGAGCTAACCATGGGACTGGCGATGCGAGACGGGCGCTGGCTATGCTTGCGTCAGCCTGCGGCGACCGTGCTAAGCGCTACGGGGGCACGATCCTCACCCGTAGCGCTCAACGACATTGAATTTGACCTAGGGCCAGAGGTGGACATTCGCCAGCTGGCCGTCACCCCTACCGGCATTGAGCTGGTAGGGGGGGTGCGGGTGATTCCGGCTGACTAGCCCTTGCGGGCAGTTGTTTGGATTCTATGCCCGCAACATAGTAATACCGAATTCTATTTGGTTACACCCGGTTTGTGGGGGCATCGTACCGCAATAACCCCTGCGAGATCCCTGCTTTGAACCGGGGCTTCTCAAGGCGAATTTCGTCTAACTATCTGTCTTTCCCGCTAAGGCAAAAATCCGCTGTGGAAGAGCTGCTCTCGAGTAGATTCCCGTGGCAACGGGAATGACGGTATTAGTATCCTGTTCTGACCTATGGGGCTACAGCTATATTGCTGCGGCTAAATTGAATCGCTAACGCACTGGCTTGGCCTTGCGGTCGGGCAGGTTGCGGGGCGGCACCGATCGCCCTTCATAAAAGCGGCGTTCTAAACGGCCCAGGCCGGCCCAGGCGGCGGCAGTGCCCAGGGGCAATAGCGATAGCACTATGGCCGCAATCCCCGTTGCGCTGCCCACCGCGATCGGCAGCAGCGACCACCCCACTGCACTGACCCCCAGTAGCCCCCAGCGGAGGGTTTTGATGCGGGACAGGGCCGTGCGGCAGCTGTGGCAGTGTTGGGTATGGGAGTGGTAGCGATCGAGCAGGGCCGCCTTGGTCCACTCGGGGTCTAAACGCTCGCCGGGGAATGGATCGGCAGCAAACTCGCTGACCCAGTTGCGAAAGGCCAATACGTAGCGATCGGCTTGGGTCGGCAGGTAGCAGGCTTGGGCATAAGCGGAATTTGCCTTTTCTAGCTCGCGCTCCTGGATGTGTAAGAAGAGTTGGTCGTCTTCGAGTACGGCATTGTTGCCAATGTGGCTATACCAGCGCGGCGTTAGACCAATGATGGTAGCCGGAAGCTTAGACGAAAATTTGAAGGGAAAGCGGGCAAACAGTCGGCACTCGCCCTTGCGAATGGGGGTGGCGTAAACCACGGTCATGGTGCGGCCAAACTGTTTTGAAGTAAGGTCGTGGTACATCAGCCCTGGGGCCATGAAGGTAGTGTGTTGGGTGCCCAGGCTGCCCTTGCGGGGGCCTTCGGGCCACAGACCGCGAAAGCCCTGCTTACCTGACTCGACGACATCCATCACCATGGGGGCGGCGTTTTCGCGCTTGCCTACGGTTTTGTGGTGAGTGTAGGGAATGTGGCTGGCATCCAGGACGTTTTCAAGCAGGGTGAGGGCGTCGTAGGGCAGGTCGCGAAAGGTATTGAGCACCACCCAGCCGTCGGGCTCTTCCTCCACGGGGCCAACGATGGGCACCGCCACCTGGGGAGCATTTTCGGCTTGGCCGGGGTAGACAAACAGCAGCCCCTGGGCGATCGCGGTGGGCAACGACTCAGCGCAGGCCCGCGCCGACCGATGGCCCTGGCCATCTACCCGCTGCTGCGGAATGTGGGTGCAGGTGCCGTCCCCCGCAAACGCCCAGCCGTGGTAGGGGCACTCTAGCTCGCCGTTTTCATTGAGGCGTCCCTCAGACAGGGGCGCAAGGCGGTGCGGACACTTGTCTTCAAACACGCGCCAGGCCTGACCGCTGGCATCCCACCAGATCACAATTCCCCGCTCCAGCAGGGTAAACCGGGTGGGGGTGGCTGGGTCTAAATCGTCTAGGTAGGCCACCGGATACCAGGCCTCGGCCCAGTCAAACCGAGCTGGGTCGGGGCCACCAGCGGGGAGTGAAACAGCGGAGGGGGCGGACTGAGGGGCGATCGCAGCGGTGGTCATGGCTAATATCTGACGGCGTTCTCTTTACATTCTGCAACATTTTCCCGTGGGGCACCGCTTTCTATCGGCAAACTCGGTGGCCTGTTGTTTGAGCATTGGCGTTAGGGTGCCCAAGATCAGGCATTTCAGCTGACCAGCCACAGGTACGCCACCGCTGACAACACGATCACGGTACCCAAAATCCCTTGACTGAGCCTGGATTGGAGCTGGGGCAGCAGGTAGATGGTCGCCACTAGCACTAGAACCAGTTCGAGGGTTGCCCCCCATCGTCCCCAGTGGTCAACATCCCAGTAGGACACAGGGCTGATAACGCGCACCGAACTCAGCGGCCAAAAGTGCCGATGGGCATCGTCGTGGTGCAGGGGCAGATCGGCCAGGTGGTGTAGCACCATGCTGGCTCCCCCAAACCCCAGCCAGGCCTGTTTGCAGGCGTAGCCCAGCCCGATCGCCAGCAGCCCCAGCGGAATTGAGTTGCCGATGGCAAAAATATCCTGCCACGGCTGGCTGTAGTAGGCTGTGCTCCAAATCGTTTGCTCGGGCAGCTGCTGCCATCGGGCCCAGGCGTAGAATATAAATATTGCCCCGTCGGGAATCAATGCCCCTATTAAAATGGGCCAGGTCATGACCGGTTCGACCGGGCGGCGCAGCAGGGCCAGGTTGAGAATAAGGTGACTGGGGGTATTCATAGGGCTATGGTACATCGCCCCATCTATCTAGACAGCCACGCCACCACACCGGTTGACCCCCGGGTGCTAGAGGCGATGCTGCCGTTTTTTACTGAGCAGTTTGGCAACCCGGCCAGCCTCACCCATGCCTATGGCTGGGAGGCCGAGGCGGCGGTGACGCGATCGCGCCAGACCATTGCCGCCGCCCTCAACGCTAGCCCCGAAGAGATTATCTTTACCAGCGGGGCCACCGAGGCCAACAACCTGGCGATCAAGGGCATTGCCGAAGCCTGCTTTAGCCGGGGCCGCCACATGATTACGGTGCAGACCGAGCACAGTGCCGTGCTTGACCCCTACCGCTATTTAGAATCGCTGGGCTTTGAGGTCACCTACCTGCCGGTGCAGCCCGACGGATTGATCGATCTAGACGCCCTGGATAAGGCGTTTCGCGACGACACGGTGCTGGTGTCGGTAATGGCGGCCAATAACGAGATCGGCGTGCTGCAGCCGCTGGCTGAGATCGGGGCGCGCTGCCGCGATCGCAAGGTTTTCTTCCACAGCGATGGAGCCCAAGCGATCGGCAAAATTCTCCTCGATGTGGAGGCTATGCAGCTCGATCTGCTGTCGCTGACGGCCCATAAGGTCTATGGCCCCAAGGGCATTGGTGCGCTCTACGTGCGGCGGCGGCCTCGGGTGCCGCTGGCGGCCCAGCTCCACGGCGGCGGTCACGAGCGGGGACTGCGGTCGGGTACGCTGTACCCACCGCAGATTGTTGGCTTTGCCAAGGCGGTAGAGCTGGGGTTGATCTCCCTAGAAACCGAGGGCGATCGCCTGATTGCCCTGCGGCAGCAGCTCTGGGAGGGGCTGCAACCGCTGGGAGGACTGCACCTCAACGGCCACCCGACCCAGCGCCTGCCCAACAACCTCAACGTCAGCGTGGCGGGGGTGGATGGCCAGGCGCTACTGCTGGGGCTGCGGGGTACGGTGGCGCTGTCGTCGGGGGCGGCCTGTAGCACCACCAGCACGGCCCCCTCCCACGTGCTCAAGGCCCTGGGCCGAGACGATGCCCTGGCCTACGCTTCCCTGCGCTTTGGGCTGGGTCGATTTACCACCGCCGCTGAGATCGACCAGGTGGTGGCCGCCGTAGGGGAAACGGTACGGGCTCTGCGCCAGTCTTAGCAAATGTAGCCGTGAGCGCTACCACGGTTGACACGATCAGTCATAATAAGTATCAGCTTTGGGTTTAGGGATATCTATAACGGTTACGCTGCGCCTGGTTTTGGGTCCTATGCTTTGGATAACAAGCCATAGGGCGCGGTACAGTATCTACCCAGCAGACCTATGACAACCTCAGATCGTCAACTGAGTAATCTACTCAACGCCGGCATTGAGCAGGCCCGACTGGGCTACTTTGAGGCGGCGATCGCGCAGTTTTCCCAGGCCATTGCCCTCGATGCCAGCTGCGCCAAGGCATTTTACAACCGGGGCTGTGCCCACCGCGACCGGGGCTGCCCCAGCCTCGCTATCGACGACTTTTCGGCTGCCCTGCGCCTGAAGCCCACCTTTGTCAATGCCTACATCAACCGAGGCAGTGCTTACCGGATGGTCGGGCAATTGGCCGAAGCCTTGGGAGATCTGGATCGGGCGGTGCAACTTCGGCCTAGGTCAATTAAGGCCTACGGCAATCGAGGCCGAATCAAGCTGGATCTAGAAGACTATACCGGGGCGATCGCCGACTTTACGATCGTGCTGGCTGCCCAGCCCCAGTTTGCCAAAATTTTGCTCTGGCGGGGGCTGGCCTACCTCAAGCAGGGGGCCCACGAGGCTCTGGCCGAACCGCGCCGCGCCGCCTATCAGTTTGCGATCGCCGACTTTACCCGGCTGCTACAAAACCAGCCCCACCACGCCGAAGCCTATAACTACCGGGCCGTAGCCTACTTTCAGCTGCGCAACTACTACCAATCTACCCTCGACATTAACCGCGCCCTGGAGTGCCAGGTCGACTACGTGGAGGCGTACATCAACCGGGGCATGCTGCGCCACGAGCTGGGCGATTTTCAGGGGGCGATCGACGACTACACCACGGTGCTGGAGCTAAACCCCGACCTGCAAGACCGATCCTACAATCAGACCCTGGTGGGCCTGGCCCTTGACAGCCCCGACACCACCCTGAGCGAAGACACGCCCCTCAATCTACGCTTTCGCCTGGCCGACCTGTACGACAGCCGGGGGCTGCTGCGGGCCCAGGTGGGCGATATGGAGGGGGCGATCGCTGACTACACCCTGGCCCTGCGGTTCAACGGTCACAGCGGGCGCATCTGGGCCAACCGAGGCCGCGTGTTTAGCCGTCAAGAAGACTACCGGGCGGCGATCGCTGACTTTGATCGCGCGCTCGATCTTACCCCCGGTGATGCTCTGGCCCACTGCGATCGCGGTTACGCCCTCTACTTTCTTGACGAGTGGGAGATGGCCCTCGAAAACTTTAACCGCGCCATCGATCTTAGCCCTGCCCTGGCGGAGGCCTACATTGGCCGAGGGCACACCAGCATTCGTCTGGGGCACGGAGCCAATGTCGCCATGGACGATTTTCGCAAAGCCTTGGAGCTGTCGTGGGACACCCGCAAATCGGAGCGATCGCGCCTGTTGTAGAGGGTGCATCCCAAATTTGCAAATTCGTAGATTTGATGGACAGTTGACCCGTCATGTCCGTGCAAACGGGCATCTAATCGAGAGCCGTTGCTACCAGGTGGATTCCCGCCTTCGCGGGAATGACAGGCGCAATTCTTTTCTCAAATCAATAACGCAGCACATTTACAAAACTGG
>JBARVK010000385.1:0-3743 GCA_049646225.1 Nodosilinea sp. | reverse complement strand
CCGTGCAAACGGGCATCTAATCGAGAGCCGTTGCTACCAGGTGGATTCCCGCCTTCGCGGGAATGACAGGCGCAATTCTTTTCTCAAATCAATAACGCAGCACATTTACAAAACTGGGATGTACCCGTGGCGCTCTACCTATTGTTGGCCGTTGAAAAGTTCAAGGGTTCAAGCGTTAGCCCCGGCAAAGCACCTATTTGGCATCGCTAAATAGCTCAAATGCTCTACGCTTAGAACATATTTTTCTTCGGGGCCAAATTAATGCGCGTTGAAGCTTGCTGCCAGGCCCTATTTGAACACCTTTTGCCTGAACTCGATCCTCAACGACAGGGCCTCTGTATCGATGTTGGGGTTGGTACGTTTGCTTTTTACTGCGAACTATTTGCCCGCCTGGGGTTTGCTACCGTTGCAATAGAGCCGTTGCCCACCGACAAACTCCGGGGCGTTTGCGAGCAGAACGCAATTCAGCTAATCGAGCAGTGCCTATCGGACCAGGTGGGCACCCAAACCCTACACTTGGGCCAATTTGCCAAGCTGGCCAACAGCAACTTTAGCTCCCTGGCCGCCGACTGGTTTGGGGCTTCAACCATGACCCGGTCAGTCCCCACCCTGAATCTCGCCACGCTGCTAGATCAGGTAGCCGCTACCCGTATCACCGCTTTCAAGGTTGACATCGAAGGCTGGGAACCAGTGGTCATTCAGCAGTTGGCTGAGTTACCGGCCGACCTACTGCCTCGGGTTGTGATGTTTGAGTACGGCGGCGGCGGCAGCTGTGCTCTGGGCGAAAAAGGTTGGTCACCCCGGTTTTTTGAGGGCACCATGACCTGCCTTAAAACCCTACAGCAGCTGGGTTATGACCTTAGCATCATGGTTGACTACGCCGCTGGGACCCAGGCCAAAGTGTTTGACCTACAGTCTTTAAACTTGGTCCAAGAGTCGCCCTTTTACGCGAACGGAGTCTATGGCAACCTGCTTTGCTTCTATCGGCAGCACCTTTCAGCTGAGAACATTCACCAAATCTGTACACCCTACGGCGGTGGCTTGGCTAACTGGCTCGTGAACAAATTTGTGTCTTAGATCCCCGTCTGGGGGCCATAGTGCGGGGGTCACAGCCCGAGTCCATCGGGTCGCTGTTCATCGCAGTAATAGTGCCATAGGGATGCGACTGGCTCGTCAGCCTCGATCTCAGAGCCTACTGGGGGATCGGCAGCGGCGACTAAAAAAGCGTTTGGGTCAGCCTGGTAGGCCGCAAGCAAGGATTTTTCTTCGCTCGACAGGTCGGGAGAACTGTCTTGGTCGATTTCTAGGAAGGTGGTTTCGACCAACTCCATTTGCTCCTCGGCAATGCTGAGCTCGTGGTAGGTCTCACGGTTGAGCAGCTGCTCTAGGTGTTGGAGCTCGCTCACGTGGTTGGCGATGGCCTGTAGCTGTTCTTCGTAGGTCTTCGTGAGCTGCTGCAGCTCCTGTCGGTGCTGGGCCGCCTGCTGGTCAAGGAGAACCTGGAGATCGGCTTTTTCAGATTCAACGGTTTTGAGTTTCGCCTGGTGAGCTTTGAGCGCCTTGAGTAAGGGGACGACCTGTCCCTTCAAGGTCATGTGATCGACATCGAGCTGATGAAACCGCTCGGATAGGCTGACATAGGCGCGACACAGGCGGGTGTAGCGCTCCACCATCTGATTGACGTGCTGAAAGTTTCTCACGGCCGTCTCCAAGCGATCGGTGGTCATAAAAACATCCTGCCCCCAGGGGCTAATCAGGCAATCAGGGCGAAACGCCTACCGGCAATGAGGCTTCTCACTCAGGCGAGCGGAGCCATACTGCTAAGTAGCCTTTTAACTACCACGGCTATCCCTAAAATTTCAAGGCACAGATGATACATTGACGCTAAAAATTTAGTGACTTGACCCAGCGACCAAATCTCCTTGCCTCGACTGGTTGTTTTTCAGAAGCGGTCTTGGTTAATGTGTCAGAATGATAGGGCTACTACCAGCCGTTTATCCTCCACTGGCAGTGCTGTGCGTACCTACAAAAGCCAGAAGATCGACCAAAACGCTGACTACCCCTGTCCCTGTCGTCGAAATGGGTGCATTAAACCCATTACGTTGACCGAGGCTTTTGGCTGCGATCGCTGCCAACAGATTTTTGTCGTACAAGATGACGGCCATGTGATTGAGCAACTCTCTACCCACTACCCCTACAAACGCATCTGGCGATGGACCGGCCAGCAGTGGCGGCTCGATCGCTCTTCCCTGAGCGTCAGCTATTTGCCCTTGGCAGTGCTGGCAGCCTTTGGGGTAATGGTGTTCTTTCTGCTGCTGGCTACCCTGCAAACTCCGGATGGGGCTCAGTCTATAGCCCGACTGCTGACCACCCTGGCGGTATCGCTGGCGGTGGTGGGCATGTTTTGGCTAGCCTCGCGGCGTTAGGATCATGGTAGAGCTAGCCACCCAGGCCGATTTTAGCCTTGCCGTTGAGCAGGTGCGCCAGGCCGGACAGGTCTTGGTGGCTGCCGGAGCCGAAACCCAAAGCCGTTTGTTAGAGACCGTCGCGACCGCGATTGAGGCCAGCCTCGACGATATTCTCGAAGCCAACACCCTCGACTTGGAGGCCAGCCTTGACATGGCTGTGCCAGAGCGAGTGCTAGATTGGCTCAAGCTAACTCCCGAGCGGTTGCAAACCACCGCCAAAATACTGAGGCGACTGGCCTACCTTGGCGACCCGCGCGGGATCCTGCATCCGGCTCCCAGTCGCCTCAGTAAGGCCGTGTCGGGCTATGGTCAGGTGGTGCCCCTGGGCGTGGTAGCCCTGGTCTATGAGGCCTTTCCAGAACTGGCGGCGATCGCAGCGGGGTTGAGCTTGCGCACGGGCAATGGCCTGATTCTCAAAGGCAGCAACGAAGCCGGACAGACTAATCAGGTCATTTTGCAGGCGCTGCACCGGGCTCTCGACCAGGTCGGTCTGCCTCAGCACTGCATTTTTTCCCTCACCGAAGAGCAGGGGGATGTCGCTCGCTCCTGGCTACTGCAAGATCCGGGGGTCGATTTAATCATTCCCTACGGACGACCGGGGCTGGTGCAGCAGGTGGTGCGCCAGGCCGGGGTGCCTGTGCTGCCTACGGCCATGGGCAACTGCTACCTCTACTGGTCGGCATCGGGCCAGCTAGACACGGTCACTCACATGATTGTAGACAGCCACCGGGGCGAGCCTGACGCCGTTAACGCCATTGAAAAGGTGTTGGTGCACCGGGGGTGTAGCTCCTCGGCCCTGGCCCAGCTTTGCCATACCCTGTGGGATCAAGACTTTGAGGTGCTAGCCGACGAAGCGCTCCTAGCCGATTTGCCCGATGTCAAACCGGCCACTGCCGCCGATTGGAGCCGTCCTTTCCTCCGTAAAACGGTTGCCCTGCGTTTAGTCGAGAATATTCAAACCGCCGCCGCCCTGATTAATCGCTATGGCAGCGGTCACGCCAGCGCCATGGCCACTGAAGCCTATACTGAGGGCAGCCGGTTTACCCAGCTGGCTACGAGCGCAGTCGTCTACATCAATACCTCCCCTCGTTTTGTGCGCAATCCGGCCCAGGCCGCCACGATCGCCCTTGGTATGACCGCCCAGCGAGGCCGATGTAGCGGGTTTGTTGGTCTGAGCGCTCTGCTCACAACTCAGAATGTTTTGCAAGGCCTGGAGTAAATCGATACCCGAAACTGGCCCTTGGGTAAGCATGCGATCGCTAAAATTTTGCTCTA
>JBARVK010000384.1:0-6004 GCA_049646225.1 Nodosilinea sp. | reverse complement strand
ACTTTAGTCCACCAGAGGTCGCGCTGAGCGTATTTACGCTCCTGGTGTTGTTCTTTTATCCCAAGCAGCTGAAGCGCTTTGTGCCGCCGCAGCTGGTGGTGCTCGTGGCGGGCACACTGCTGGCCATAGCGCTGTTTGCCAATGCCGACCTGCGACTGATTGGCGAAATTCCCACGGGGCTACCCTCACTGCAGCTGCCAATATTTAGCGCTGCTCAGCTGCAAACTATGCTGATCAACGGTTTGGTACTCGGCATGCTGGGCTGTATCGATGCCCTGCTGACGGCGATGATTGCCGACAGCATTACCCGGACCCAAAGCGATGCCAACAAGGAACTGATTGGTCAGGGCATTGGCAACCTGGCGTCGGGGCTGTTTGGCGGTATGCCAGGGGCCGGTGCCACCATGGGTACGGTCGTCAATATTCAGTCTGGGGGCCGTACGGCGCTGTCGGGTCTAGTGCGAGCCGGTATTTTGCTGGTAGTGGTGCTTTGGGCCGCGCCGTTAACGAAAGCCATTCCCCTAGCGGTGCTGGCGGGGATTGCGGTCAAAGTCGGGTTTGACATTCTCGACTGGAGCTTCCTGAAGCGGGCCCACAATGTGTCGTGGAAAGGGACCGCCATCATGTATGGCGTGATGTTTTTAACGGTGTTTGTCGATCTGATTGTAGCGGTTGGGGTTGGGGTGTTCATCGCCAATATTCTCACCATCGACCGCCTGAGCAAGCTTCAGTCTGATCAGGTGAAAGCGATTACCGACTTTGACGAAGATCTACCCCTAACCGAAGAGGACAGGGCGCTGATGGATCAAGCCGATGGTCGTGTACTGGTGTTTCACCTCAGCGGGCCGATGATCTTTGGTGTGGCCCGGGCGATTTCTCAAGAACACACCGCCATGGACGCCCATGAGGTGCTGATTATCGATTTGCAGGATGTTCCCCACCTGGGCGTAACGGCTGCGCTGGCGCTGGAGAATGCCATTCAAGACGCCGCTGACGCCGGTCGTCCCGTATTTTTGGCGGGGGCCCAGGGCAAGTCTCTAGACCGGCTCGAAAATCTCGGCGTGCTGAAGCATGTGCCCCCTGACCATCTGGCCGTGAATCGAACTGAGGCATTGAAAGCGGCTGTGCGACTGCTGGCGGTTCGAGATGGTGTTAGGGCCCCTCAGGTTGCCGGGGACCCTGGCTCGACGGCAATCTAGAGTCAGTGGCAGGATTGGCTTTGCTGAGTTGAGCCGATTCCTGCTTTATGGCCAAGGAAATGGGAGTCTCGCTTGACCAGCGGGTTCGGAGACTGGAGGGTTTCATCGCTAAGAACCCCCAGCTTGGCCGGGCTTTGCACTAACTTTTTGTTTTTCTATCGTGTCTGCCCGAAGGGCGCTAGTCCTTCTGCAGGATAGGTTTCGCTGAATAGAAGTCTCATCTCAGTTGTCATTACTAGTGTTAGGAGATACCAATGCTGCTGTTAAACGCAGTTTCTGCACTGTCCTGGTTGTCTTGGTTGGATGCTCCGTGGAATACGCCACTCATGGCAGCAGCCCCAGAGGCTGAAACCGGCTCTATGGTGTTGGCCGGGGTGCTGCTGAGTCTAGTGGTGATTTATATCGCTAGCAAACTAGGGGGCGAACTGTCTAAGCTGCTTGATCTGCCGCCGGTTTTAGGTGAACTGGTGGCTGGGGTGGTGGTCGGTGTGTCGGCCCTGCATCTGATTATGTTTCCTGAAACGGGGGCCGTGGCGGCGGACTCTCAGCTCATGGGGCTGCTGCAGTGGCTGGGCGGGCTGACCCCTGAGGCGATGGCCGAGGTGTTCCGCAGCCAGAGCGAGGTAATCTCGGTGCTGGCGGAGCTGGGGGTAATCATTCTGCTGTTTGAAATTGGGCTGGAGTCTGACCTGCGAGAGCTGCAAAAGGTCGGCTCCCAAGCAGCGATCGTGGCTGTGGTCGGGGTGGCGGCACCTTTTGCGCTGGGCACGGCGGGGCTGATGCTGCTGTTCCACGTGCCGAGCATTCCGGCGATTTTTGCCGGGGCGGCGCTGACGGCGACCAGCATTGGCATTACCTCGAAGGTGCTGTCGGAGATTGGCCAGCTCAAATCGGCGGAAGGTCAAATTATCGTCGGTGCGGCGGTGATTGACGATGTGCTGGGCATCATCGTGCTGGCGGTGGTGGCCAGCCTGGCTAAGACTGGCGAAATCGATGTGATGAATGTGGTGTATCTGATTATCAGCGCCACGGGGTTTTTGCTGGGGGCGATTTTTCTGGGCAAATTTTTTAACAGCTCCTTTGTGGCGATCGCGGACAAATTGCAAACTCGCGGCAATCTGGTGATTCCGGCGATTACCTTTGCGTTTTTGATGGCCTTTTTGGCCAACGTGATTCACCTGGAGGCAATTTTGGGGGCCTTTGCGGCGGGTCTGGTGCTCGATGAAACCGACAAGCGCAAAGAGCTCGATCGCCAGATTATGCCCATCGCCGACATTCTGGTGCCGATCTTCTTTGTGACGGTGGGGGCCAAGGCTGACCTGGGAGTGCTCAACCCCGCCGTGGCGGCTAACCGGGAAGGGCTGGTAATCGCGGTCTTTTTGCTAGCGGTGGCGATCGTGGGCAAGGTGGTGACGGGCTGGACGGCCTTTGGTCAGCCGCTTAATCGCCTGGCGATCGGCATTGGTATGGTGCCTCGGGGTGAAGTGGGGCTGGTGTTTGCGGGCATTGGTTCGGCCAGTGGGGTGCTGAGCAAGCCTTTGGAGGCGGCGATTATCATCATGGTGATTGCGACGACGTTTTTGGCTCCGCCGTTTTTGCGAATTGCGTTTAAGGGGAGCGAGGCGGCGATCGCAGAGGCTGTTCCTGAACCGGCTGATGTGGCGTCTTAGGGTCTGCTGATAGCAGTCAATGTAGGGTGCATTAGCGCAGCAATGCACCTTGCAGGGACTACACCAGAAGCAGCCAAATCTGTAACGAATCGCGGCGCACAATTTTGGTCAAAAGCCAGATCTGCGTCTAGGGCCATTTCGCTGGCCCCAGACCCCCATCGACCAGGACGTTCCGTCGTCCTTCACCTCACGGAAAGGACTGATCGATCATCGGTTTAAACCCCTGTTCTGCGAATGGGCTTTTAGGTCTTTGCGATCGGCTTAGTATCCACTCCTCGGCTTCCCCATCTCCTCCACCATCCTCACTCCCTCAACACCAATGCTCTACGCCTGTGTCTACGCCACCATCCTGCTGGGTTTCTTTGGCATTTTGCTCAAAGAAAATTTGGTGATGAAAATTATTGCGATGGATGTGATGAGCACCGGGGTGATTGCCCTGTTTGTGCTAGTGGCTGCCCAGGGCGGCACGTTTACGCCCATCCTCACGGATTCGACTCAGATCGACTACGCCGACCCAGCGCCCCAGGCCGTTATCTTGACCGCGATTGTGATCGGCTTTTCAATTCAGGCGCTGATGCTGGTCGGCGTGATGAAGCTGGCCCGCGACAACCCGACGTTAGAGACCCGCGCTATTGAGGAGGAGTACCGGCCATGACGCTGTGGACCATGCTCTGGATTGCTCTACCGTTTTTTGTGGGGTTTAGCATTTATCTGCTGCCCCAGGGCGATCGCATTCTTGCTCTGGCCGTAACTCTGGTATCGATGGCCTACGCCATGGTGCTGTTTGGGCAGCCTGCTCCTTTGAACTGGCAACTGCTCGACAACTTTGGCGTCACGCTGATGGCCGATCGCCTGAGCGCCTTTTTCATTCTCACCAATGCCCTGGTGACGGCGGCGGTCATTCTCTACTGCTGGTACAGCGGCAAAACCACTTATTTCTACATCCAGACGATCATTCTCCACGGCAGCGTCAATGCGGCGTTTCTGTGCGCCGATTTGATCAGCCTTTATGTGGCGCTGGAGGTGGTTGGCATTGGCACCTTTTTGCTGATTACCTATCCGCGCAGCGATCGCAGTCTGTGGGTCGCCCTGCGCTACCTGTTCGTCAGCAATACAGCCATGCTGTTCTACCTGATGGGGGCAGCGCTGGTGTATCAAACCAATCAGTCTTTTGCCTTTGCGGCGGTGGAGGGTGCCCCGATTGAGGCCCTGGCCCTGATCTTTGTGGGGCTGCTGACCAAGGGCGGCATTTTTATTTCGGGGCTGTGGCTGCCCCTGACTCACTCCGAGTCCGAGACTCCGGTTTCGGCGCTGATGTCGGGGGTAGTGGTGAAGGCGGGGGTATTTCCGCTGGTGCGGTTGGCCCTCATGCTGGAGGAAATCGACCCGATTGTGCGGATTTTTGGGGCGGGCACCGCCCTGCTGGGGATGGCCTACGCCATGTTTGAAAAAGACACCAAACGCATGCTGGCCTTTCACACGGTGTCGCAGATGGGGTTTGTGCTGGCGGCCCCAGAGGTGGGCGGCTTCTACGCCCTCACCCACGGTCTGGTCAAATCGGCCCTGTTTTTGACCGCAGGCGCTTTACCCAGCCGCAGCTTCAAAGAGCTGCACGATCAGCCCATTCATACCCCGATCTGGATTGCCCTGGTGATCGCCAGCTTCTCAATTTCAGGCTTTCCGCTGCTGTCGGGGTTTGGGGCTAAGGTGCTGACGATGAAAAACCTGCTGCCCTGGCAGGTGATTGCCATGAATATGGCCGCCTTGGGTACCGCAATTTCCTTTGCTAAGTTTATTTTTTTACCCCACGGTCGCGCTCAAGAACAAGCGGTTAAGCAGGGCTTTTGGCCGGCGGTACTGCTGCTGCTGGCGGGGCTGGTGGTGGCCAATGTGGCCTACTACGACGCCTACAGCCTGGCTAATATCGCCAAGCCGTTGGCCACCATTGCCCTGGGCTGGCTGGTCTACCTGCTGATTATTCAACGACTGGTGGTAAAGCTGCCTCGGGTGCTGGAGAAGTTTGAACATCTGATCGGGGTAATGAGCGTGATGCTGTTGGTGTTATTTGGCATGGTGCTGGCATGACAGGATATCTCAACATAATTTTGCGGCTGACCATCTGGTTTCTGCTGACCGCCGACCTGAGCTGGGCCAATATTGTGATCGGGGTGGGTGTGACGGTTTTACTACCCCGGGGGGTCACAAATGTGGGGCTGCTCAAAGACTGGTTGCGTACCCTGGGGGAGGTCTTGGTGGCGATTCCCCAGGCCTATAAAGAAGCCTTTGAAATCATGCTTTACCCTCACCGGGAAGAAACGGTTGTTTTGGAGCGGGTTAAACCTCGACGCACGCCCAGCCTAATTTTTCTGGATATTTTTCTGATTACGTTTACGCCCAAAACCATCGTGCAGCGCTACCACAACCAGGGCTGGTACGAAGTTCACTACATTCAGCGGAGGCAGACCCCATGACTCTAGTGCTGATTGCCATGATTGGTGCCCTTCTAATACCGATGATCGAGGCCCTTCAGGATGAGGATATCTGGCAGCGCATGCTGGCCTTTGCCAGCATCGCCACCAAGACCTCGGTGATGATTTTGGTGATCGCCGTCCTGCAGGATGACTGGATGATCGGCGTGGTGGGGGTGCTGATTCTCAGCGTGGGCAACGCAGCCCTGATGCTGCTGGCCCACATTATTAAGCGGGTTAACGACGCAATGGAGGGGTGATGATCACTATTCTCAGCTATACCTGCATTATTCTCGGTCTGGTGTTCTGGTACTGGGGCACCTGGCCTCTGCTGGGGCGGCGATCGGTGCTGTACAAGCTGCACGGGCTGTCGGTGGCCGACACTCTGGGATCGATGGCGATCGTGGTGGGGCTGCTGCTGCGCATTCCCCACGAGTGGCCCCTGCTGGTGCTGGCGCTGATCTCGCTGTCGATCTGGAATACGGTGCTGGGCTACGTGCTGGCCTACTGCGTTACCGATGACGGTGGACAGGAGGCGGGTCATGGCAGATAACCCAATCATGAGCAGCTACGCCTACGCGATTATGCTGCTGCTGCCGCTGTCGGCGGCGATGGTGATATTTCAGCAAAACCCCTACCAGGCGTTGGTGATGCGGGGCATTTTGGG
>JBARVK010000383.1:0-9424 GCA_049646225.1 Nodosilinea sp. | reverse complement strand
CTACAGTGCTATTGGTCGCCGGATCGTGGCCGAAGAAGAGGCTGAGGCCAACTTCAGCACCGCCATGCAAACGGGTGACCTGGCCCGCCAGCGGATGGAAACCGCCACCTCCCTGACGGGGTGGCAGCTAGCTACCAAGGAGTGGCAGGCGGCCATTAATGGCCTATCGCTAATTCCCCAAGGCACTATGGTCTACCACGAAGCCCAGGCCCAGCTCAAAGACTACCAACGACAGCTCAACCGGGTGACCAACCGAGCCACCCTCGAAGAGGCCGGCACCAGCAACTATCACCAGGCCGTTCAGGCCGCCCGAGCCGCCGCCGCCTACGAGGCCAAAGGACAGTGGACCCTGGCCCTACAGCAGTGGCGACAGGCCGTGGGCCGTGCCCAGCAAATTCCCGCTGATACTATTCTGGCCGAAGAAGGCGCGGTGCTGCTGGAGACCTACCAGCCTGCCTTGGCCAATGCCCAAACTCGCCTGCGAACCGCCGTCGCCCTACAGTCGCTAACCACTACCCTGGCTCAGCTGTGCGAGTCCTCAGCCACCCCCTGCACCGTACGCGAAGAACCCAGCCAAATTCGAGTGATTCTCTCTAGCCAGTATGCCGAGCCGCTGCGTCAGGCCATCACCCCTCCCGCCGCTGACGGCACCTTTGCCTTTACTAACCAGCTCAGCCCCAGCGCCCAGCAGCTAATCGAGCAGATTATGACCACCAGCCACCAGGTCGATCGCCAGGTGGCGGTATACGACGCCCACGGTGGTTTCGTGGCCCGGTATCGGCCTGACCTGGGTGGTTTTATTAAAAATTAGGGGTCTATCTAGTTCTCTACGATGAGCTGAGTTCTGGCGATGCCTAGGCGTTAGCCAAAGCCTTGAATTGTTGCGCCCTATACAAATTGTCGCTAGTCTTCAGGAGTTAATGGGTAGCGTTGATGGGCGCTACCTTTCGGCTGCCTGTGCTAAAGGTTCACTATGACCGTTGAGACCGCTGTTGATATTCCCCTGATCGATTTTTCGCCGTTTTTGAGCGACGACCCAGAGGGCAAGCAAGCCGTAGCTCAAGCCATTTATCGGGCCTGCCATGAGGTGGGGTTCATGTATCTCAAAAATCACGGGATTCCTCAAGCGGCGATCGCCCAGGCGTTTGAGCAATCCCAGCGCTTCTTTGCCCTGCCACTGGCCGAGAAGCAGGCGATTGCCTGGTCCAGTGAAACCAGCAATCGCGGCTACATCGGCCTGGAACGCGAGCGGCTAGATGAAACCCAGCCCGGCGATTTGAAAGAAGCCTTCAACATGGGTCGAGACGTGGCTGCCGGGGCGCTGAACAACGACCAGCGGGCGCTGGTGGTGAACCAGTGGCCAGCCGGTCACGACGACTTTAAGACCACCATTTTAGAGTTCTTTGAGGTCTGCGGTGAAGCGGCTGAGCGCATTTTTCGGGCTTTTGCGATCGCCCTACAGATGCCCGAAACCTACATCGCCGACAAGCACGAGTCCCGTGGCTATACCCTGCGGCTGCTGCACTACCCGCCCATGGAAACGCTGCCCAAGCCAGGGCAAATTCGAGCCGGAGCCCACTCTGACTACGGTACGCTGACGCTGCTGTTTCAGGATGATGTGGGCGGTTTGGAAGTGCAGTTAGGCGATGGGGAATGGATCGCGGCACCGTCGATCCCCGATGCTATTTTGATCAACACCGGCGATCTGACCCAGCGGTGGAGCAACGACGTGTTCCGTTCCACCAGGCACCGGGTGGGGCTACCTCAGCTCGAAAAGGCCGGGCGCGATCGCTACTCCATCGCCTTTTTCTGTCAGCCCGATGCCGATGCCGACATCGTCTGCTTTCCTAGCTGCCAGAGTAAGGACAATCCGCCCCGCTACGCGCCGATTAAATCGGGGGACTACCTGCTCAGCCGGTTGCAGGCCACCTATTGACCGCCGCCGCTAGCCCGAGTGTAAGCTTGTTCATTCCTTCGCCATTACCTTCCCTGCCATGACAAAACCCTTTTTGACTCGTCAACTCCGCTCAGCCCTGGTTGGCCTGGCCGTGGTCGCTCCCCTGACCCTGCTGGGGGCCTGCGCCACTGAAACCGCCTCTACCGGCGAAGACGCCACAGATGCCACGACCGAAGCCACCGCCGATGGCGAGGCCCCAAGGGTAGCCCTCGTCCTGAGTGGTTCATCCAACGACCAGTCCTGGGACCAGGCAGCCTTCGAAGCGGGCGAGGCGCTGGAGGCCCAGGGAGTGGAGGTCGCTGTTTCTGAAGCGGTTGACCCTGCCGATGCGGCGGCCGTGCTGCGCCAGTACGCCGAGCAGGGCTATGACCTGATTGTGGCCCACTCCTTCAGCTATCAAGATGCCGTATTTCAGGTCTCAGAAGAATTTCCCGACGTGAATTTTGCCTGGGCCGGGGGCATTGGCGAGACCTCAGAAAACGTGGCCGACTACGATCAACCCTTCTATCAGGGGGCGTATTTGGTGGGTCTGGTGGCAGCAGAACTGAGCGAAACCGGCAAACTCGGTGCCCTCTATGGGTTTGATATTCCTGCCTGCCATGCGATGGGCGAGGCGATGCTGGCGGGGGCGCAGGCCGTGCGACCCGAGGCCACCCTGACCAGTGCCGCCGTGGGGGACTGGTACGACGTGGCGAAGGCGAAGGAAGCCGCCTTGTCCCAGGCGGAAACCGGGGTTGATTACTGGATTGGCTGTGGCCAGGGGCCAACCCTCGGCCTGATCGAGGCGGCGAAGGAGGTGGACGGGTTTGCCACCGGGTATGTGGGCGATATGTCGTCGTTAGGCCCTGAGGTGGTGGTCTCCAACGTGGTTTGGAATATGACCCCTCTGTTTGACCAGATGCTGGCAGATACGGCGAATGATACCTTTGCCGATCAGTTCTATCAGCTAGGTGTACCGGAGGGCGTGGTTACAGTAGAAGTAACCTCAGACTTTCAGGATGATGTCGGCGAAGACGTGCTTAAAACCGTTGACGAGACGAAGGCTAAGATCATATCTGGAGAGTTGGAAGTTCCCTTCGTCCCACAGTAGGGGTAGCCCCCTCATCCCCCAGCCCCTTCTTCCTGAGGAGAAGGGAGCCGGGCTTGGAGCAAGATACTGTCCTAAATTCAAAGTCCCTCTCCCCAGGGAGAGGGATTTAGGGTGAGGGCTAAGGAACCACCACACCTGCAATTATTTACAGAGACCAGCCATGCCAGACCCCCGGCAAGCTCCCTTTGCCATTGAGATGCGCGACATCACCAAGCGGTTTCCGGGGGTGGTTGCCAATCAGGATGTCAATTTTTCGGTGCGCCCAGGCGAAATCCACGCGCTGCTGGGTGAGAATGGCGCAGGCAAGACCACGCTGATGAATATCCTCTGCGGGTTGTATACCGCTGAGGAGGGGGAGGTGGTTCTCGATGGCCAGTCGGTGCGGTTTCAGACGCCCCACGAGGCGATCGCCGCAGGTATTGGCATGGTGCATCAGCATTTCATGCTGGTGGAACCGTTTACGGTGGCGGAAAATATCATCCTGGGACAAACCAGCGGAGTGTTCCAGCAACCCACTCAAACGCTGCACCAGGAGTTGATCGCCCTGGCCGATCAGTACGGCCTATCGCTCAATCCAGCGGCCAAAATTTGGGAGTTGTCGGTGGGAGAACAGCAGCGGGTTGAAATTCTCAAGGCGCTCTACCGGCAGGCGAAGATTCTGATTCTAGATGAACCGACGGCGGTGCTGACGCCCCAGGAAACCGAGGGGTTAATTACTATCCTGCGGGGGTTGGCGGCCCAGGGCACGACGATTATTTTCATCAGCCACAAGCTGAATGAGGTGCTGGCGTTGTGCGATCGCGTTACAGTCCTGCGCGACGGTAAAACCGTTGGCACCGCCGACATTGCCGACTGCGACACCCACGCCCTGGCGGAGATGATGGTGGGCCGCGAGGTCGATCTCCAGCGTCCCGATCGCGTTCCTCAGCCCGCCCCGCCCCCGTCTCCGCGCCTGCATTTAGAGGCAGTCTCTGCCCTGGGAAACCATAACCTGCCCGCCCTGCAAGCGATTAGCCTCAGCGTCTATCCTGGTGAGATTTTGGGCATTGCCGGAGTGGATGGCAACGGTCAGCGGGAGCTAGAAGAGGTGATTATGGGGCTGCGATCGCCCACCCAGGGAACCGTTGAGCGCGACGGGCCGGTGGCCCACATCCCTTCCGATCGCTACAGCATGGGGCTACTCTCTGACTTTACCGTGACCGAAAACCTGCTGATGCGCGACATCGATCGCCCGCCCTTCAACATTCGGGGGCTGCTGCATCCAGCCCGGATGGCCGCCCACGCCGCAAACCTGGTGCAGCAGTTCGCCATTCGCACCCCTTCGGTTAACACCCAAAGCGGCACGCTATCGGGGGGAAACGCGCAAAAGGTCGTTTTGGCCCGCGAACTATCCCAGGGGCATGACATCATCCTGGCGGCTCAGCCCACTCGGGGTCTCGACATTGGGGCGATGGAGTTTGTCCATGCCCAGCTGATGACCCAGCGCGACGCCGGAGCCGCTATTGTGCTGATTTCAACGGAGCTGGACGAAATTCTGCGGCTGAGCGATCGCATTGCGGTGCTCTACGAAGGTCAAATTGTGGGCATCGTAGAGGCCGAAAACGCCGATGTAAAACAGCTCGGCCTGTGGATGGCTGGGAAATCAACTCCGGCGACGGATAGCTACGCTCCTCGCACTGTCCCTGCCCAGGAGACCAGAACATGACCACTGAAACCCTGACCCCAGCCAGTCAAAGCCCAGCCAGGCTGGGATGGCTCAAACCCTGGGCACCTGTAATAGGTGGGCTACTGGCCCTAGCACTCAGCGGCCTCTTAATTGTCTTTAGCGGCGTAAGTCCTCTGGAGGCCTACAAAGTCCTGGTGCTGGGTGCCTTTGGCGGCTCGCGTCAGCTTACCGAAACCATTCTCAAAGCGACCCCCCTGCTGCTGATTGCCCTGGGTCTCACCATCGCCTTTCAGGCCCGGGTCTGGAACATCGGCGCGGAAGGGCAGTACCACATCGGCGCGCTGCTGGGAGGCATCGTGGCCCTGACGCTGCCCAACTTATCCGCCGCAATCTTAATTCCCCTCATGCTGCTGGCAGGCGTAGTCGGCGGCTTGCTCTGGAGCGGGTTAGCGGGTCTGCTGCACCTGAAGCGAGGCGTAAATCTGATTATCTGCACCCTGATGCTGAACTATATCGGCATTTTGATGGTGCAGTACGCGGCGCGGGTGCCCCTGCGGGACCCCAATGGCTTTTTGCCTGAGTCGGCCAAGTTCGTCGATGCTGCTCAAATTCCTCGGCTATTTTCCGGTCGCCTGCACCTCGGTGTGCTGGTCGCCCTGGCGCTAGTCGGTGTGGTGTCGGTGCTGCTGTGGCGCACTGCGCTGGGGTTTCGCCTCCGCGCGGTAGGGGCTAAGATCAGCGTCGCCCGCAGCATGGGCATCAACACCAGCCAGCACATTTTCACCGCCCTCCTGCTCTCCGGTGCCCTGGCCGGGCTGGCCGGGGTGATTGAGGTCAGCTACACCTACACCCGCCTCAAGCCGAGCATTTCCGACGGCTACGGCTTTACCGCCATTCTCGTTGCCCTGCTGGGCCAAATGAAACCCCTCGGCGTCTGCACCGCCGCCATTCTGTTTTCCGGGCTGGTGGTCGGTGCCCAAACCCTGAACGTTACCCTCCAAATTCCCGCCGCCGTCGCGGGCGTGCTGCAAGCCCTGCTGGTGCTCGGGGTTCTGGCTGGGCAGGCGATCGCTCAACGAGAGAGTTAAGGCTGAAAGGCCAAACGCAAAGCTTCCCTATGCCGTGACATGCTCGTTTGTGGGTTACGGCCAGCGCCTGATTTACCACCACCAACCTGATTTACCTTCGGCCTAACCCACGCTACAGTTTCTCCCCCATCCTCCCCATCTCCCCCACTCGCCTACCATGCCCTGGGATCAACTCCTCACCCTCACCTTCTTCACCGCCATGCTCACCGCTGGCATTCGCCTGGCCACGCCGGTCTTGCTGGCGGTTCTGGGCGAAATCATTACCCAGCGATCGGGGGTCATGAACCTGGGGCTGGAAGGGGTAATGCTGGTGGGCGGCTGGGCGGGGTTCACCACCACCTACTACCTGGAGCAAAGCACCGGCTTAGCCGAACTCTCCGCCTGGCTTGGGCTGGGCGCGGGCATCTTGGCCGGGGTGCTGATGGGCCTGCTGATGGCGGTACTCTCGATCACCTGGCGCACGGATCAGGTGGTGGCGGGGATTACGCTGGTTTTACTGGGCCAAAGCCTGACGACCTACCTGTACCGGGCCGACCCGGCCCTGAGCAAGGCTCGCGTCACTGGGTTAGCGCTACGGCCCATCCCCGGACTGGCAGACATTCCTGTGGTTGGCGACATTTTGTTCAACCACAACCCTGTGGTCTATCTCAGCGTTGTTCTGGTGTTTCTCTGTGGATTCCTGTTGTTTCGCACCAACTGGGGACTGCAAATTCGGGCGGTGGGTGAGAACCCTGCGGCGGTGGCGACCTCAGGCCTCAATGTGACTCGCCTTCGCTACGTCTGCACGCTAATTGGCTCAGGTATGGCAGGCCTGGGCGGCGCGGTGCTGACGGTGGTACAGCTCAACTTATTCATTGAAGGGGTAACGGCTGGGCGGGGGTGGATTGCGATCGCCATTGTGTTCTTCTCGCGCTGGAACCCCTGTCTGGCCTTGGCCGGAGCGCTACTGTTTGGCGTGGCCGATGCCCTTCAGTTCCGTATTCAGGCTCTGGGGTCTGAGGAGATACCCTACGAATTTCTGCTGATGCTGCCCTATGTTTTGACGCTGATCGTGCTGCTGCTAGGCAATGCCCGCGACCAGACGCCAGCGGCTTTAGGCATTCCCTACGCTAAAGGCAAGCGATAGTGGTCGAATGGGTAACGGGGTCAGACGACAGCGGGGGTCGCTAATTTAACCTGGTTTTTGCCGCTGCGCTTAGCGGTGTAGAGAGCAGCATCGGCCCGCTGATAGCTACAGGTTAATTCTTGTCGGGAGGCAACGCTGCTGATGCCGATGCTGGCTGAAACCAGCGGAGAAGATGGCGTTGGGGACAAGGCAGGCAGATCGATTTTTTGAATCTCTCGACGGATTATCTCGACTTTATCCAATGCCTCTGCCGCACTGCAGCCCACCAGCAGCAGGGCAAACTCGTCGCCGCCGATGCGAGCAGCCACATCGATGGCGCGAATTTGGCCGGCCAAAACCTCGGCTACGGCCTGTAGGACCTGATCGCCGACTCCATGGCCATAGGTGTCATTGACATCTTTGAACCCGTCTAGGTCGACCAAAACGAGGCTGTGGCTTACACCACTAACCTGATGGGTCAGGCTGGAGAGAGCGGTTTCTAAACCCCGGCGGTTGGCTATACCCGTCAGCGGATCTTGCTTAGCCACCTCGCGGGTGGTGACCAAATCGCGGTGGGTGTTGAGAAACTGAGGCACCATCGCTTTGAGCTGCCAAGCTGTGTATAAGCTTATGGTGGCGGTCACCAGTGTCCAACCGCCTTCGAGCCAGTAGTTGGCATGCCAGATGTTCCACACCCGCAGGCCATGACCAATGCCACAGCTAAAGATAAAGGCGGCAAATAGCAGCACCACCGGGCGAATTTGAGTATCAATGTATTGTCGATTCAGCAGCAGCAGCACTGGAATCGAGAAGTAGGCCAGCAGCACCCCACTGTCGCTGATGGTATGGAGGGAGGTTAACCAAGGATCCCATAAAAAACAAGACCCGTGAGGCATTAGAGCAATCATGAAGCAACTGTAGATAAACACCGTGATGGGAAAATATCGAATTTAAGCCAGGCTGTTTAGCCTATACGTACCATCGTGACACCGCAAATTATGAAAGGGACATAGCAACATTCTGTCATCCCCAAACCTGCCCCTAAACCTACCTACTTTGGACCAAAAAAGCCGAATAAATCACAATGTAGGGCCTACAGCTATTATCCACAGACGGTTTAAAAGAACGGTTTAACCCCAGAGACAACAGCTCTTTAACCTGAAAAATATCGATTTTCTTAGTACACTTTGTGATAATTCTTAAGGATTCTTGCCCATGACTCTGTTGCAAACCCCTCTCTACTCTGCTTGCGTTGAGCAAAAGGCACGCATGACTGAGTTTGCCGGGTGGTCTATGCCGGTGCAGTTTAGCGGTATTAAGCAAGAGCACCAGGCGGTACGCGATCGCGCTGGGCTGTTCGATATTTCGCACATGGGCAAGTTTGAGCTGCGGGGGCCTGGGGTAATCGCGGCACTGCAGCGTTTAGTACCCTCTAACCTCGAGCGGCTGGGCCAGGGGCAGGCCCAGTACACCGTGCTGCTTAACCCCCAGGGCGGCATCATCGACGATTTAATTGTCTACCTGAAATCACCCCCCGCTAGCGCCCCTGCTGATATTGAAACCGTCGCCCTGATTGTCAACGCCGCGACCACCGTCAAAGACAAAACCTGGCTGCTCGACCATCTCAATGGCGATATCGAGCTAGTAGACGAGTCGCGCGATCGCGCCTTGATCTCAATTCAGGGACCTGCCGCCGCCGCCCTGCTGCAACCCTATACCCCCGACAACCTCAGCGAATTGAGTCGCTTTGCCCACCGCGACACGGCTCTGCTGGGTAGCCCAGCCTGGATCGCCCGCACGGGCTACACCGGCGAAGATGGCTTTGAGATCATGGCCGACCCCGAGACCGCCCTAGCTTTATGGCATCGGCTGAGCGCCGATGGGGCCGCCCCCTGTGGCCTTGGAGCCCGCGATACCCTACGCCTGGAAGCCGCTATGGCCCTCTACGGCCAGGACATTGACGACACCACCAGCCCCCTGGAGGCAGGTCTGGGCTGGCTGGTGCACCTGGATGAAAAAGGGGATTTTGTTGGGCGATCGCCGCTCGAAACCCAGAAAGTCGAGGGCGTCAGCCGTCGCTTGGTCGGTCTAGCCATGACAGGCCGTCACATCGCCCGCCACGGCTACCCTGTGTTGCACCAGGGCGATCGCATCGGCACCATCACCAGCGGCACTCTGGCCCCCACCCTCAATATCCCCATTGCCCTGGCCTACGTTGCTGCCCCCCTGACCAAGATCGGGCAGGCCCTAGAGGTCGATGTCCGTGGCGAACCCCGGGCGGCGACGGTGGTGAAGCGGCCGTTTTATCGGGCCAAGTAGGTGGGCGGGGTGATGGGGTGATGGGGTGATGGGGTGATGGGGTGATAGGGTGATGGGGTGATGGGGTGATGGGGTGATGGGGTGATGGGCTGCAAAATTAGATTCCCCCACTCCATGACTCCCTTACTCCCCCACTCCATGACTCCCCCACTCCATGACTCCCCCACTCCCCCACTCCCTCACTCCCTCACCCCATGAC
>JBARVK010000382.1:0-5224 GCA_049646225.1 Nodosilinea sp. | reverse complement strand
ATCTCAACGAGATGGTAGTCAAGCTTACGCCCCAGAGAACTAGGTTGAGCCCGTCTGCTCGACCTACAGCGAACCGTTTCACCCGTTCGGCTCCTCCATGAACCGCCTATACCACTACGAGTTTGTTGTGCCGCCTGAGGCTGTCGACGGTAATGGTCACGTCAACAATGTCGCCTACGTGCAGTGGATGCAGGATGTCGCGATCGCCCATGCCACTAGCGTAGGCTGCACTGCTGAAACCCGAGCTTTGGGGGCAACCTGGGTAGCCAGGTCGCATCAGATTATCTATCTTCGTCCGGCCTTTGCGGGCGATCGCATTCGCCTTACCACCTGGGTCACTAGCCTGCGCAAAGCCCGCAGCACTCGCGAGTACAAGTTTTTACGCCCCAGCGACGGTACTGTCTTGGCCACTGGCGCGACCGATTGGGTGTTTGTCGACGCCATAACCCACCGTCCTCGTACGATTCCCGCCTCGGTGTCGGGCTGTTTTGAGTTGGTGACTGCTGCCGAACAGTTGTCAGCCGACCCTCTACCGCAGGCGCTGTCTGAGCCAGAAATCGAGCAGCGGTAGCGCAATGCGATAGCCAAACTGAGGGCCGTAGATCAGACCCTTTTGCTCTAGGCTGGTGAGTGCGCCCTGTAAACCGCCGCCTCGCGAGAGCTGGTGTTTTTTGATATAGGCGTTGGACTGGGGGCTATCGGTGGGGTCGAGGGCCAGGCTTTCGAGTACGCGAGCCTGGGTAGGCGGCAGCAGCAGCAGCAGCGCCTCAAAGGTGACGGTCATATCCTGCGCCAAGGCGAGCATGGCGCTGTGTACCTGGTGGGCCTGAATGAGTTCGGGTTGGGGGGAGGCGATCGCACTACAGTTTAGCCACAGACGCTGGGCCAGGGTGATGGCATCTTTCATATGACCCTGCACGTAGCTTAAAAATAGCTCCAGGGCCTGGCTGTCGGGGTCAAACTTGAGCCCCGCTGTCGCCATGGTGCTAATCACCCAGGGCTGTAGGTCGCGATCGCTGAGGGGCGTGAGCGCAATCACCGGCAGCTGACTGGCGGTCATCCAGGGTTCGGCCACGGTGGCAATGAGCGCATAGCTGACCCGGCTCTGGCGCTCAATTTCCTGGCGCAGATGACTCTCCCACTTGCCCTGACGGTCCCAGGATCGAATGTGGGGAAAGTTGTGAAACATAATCACCACTTGGCAGTTCAGCCACTCGGCCAGATGCTGGGGCAGCGCCAGCAAACTCTCAAACAGGGGCCACTCTTTGCCCAGAGTCTTGGGCCAGACCAGCCACGCCTCGGCCCCCAGGGTGCGATCGACACTCAGAGGTTGGTTCAAGCTCCACTGCTGAATTTGAGCAATCTCTTCCGGCTCTGAGAACGCCCCCATAATCCCGTCGGCTAAAAAGCGCAGGAACTGACCGGCATTGCGGCAGCGCAGCAGGTCGATTTCGAGATAGCGTGATTTTTCTTGACGGGCGGCATTGCGAATTAGGGTGCGGCGACCAATGCCCGGCACCCCGATCACCACAAAATCGCTGTCCTGGCGCAGCAGGGTGCAGACCTGCTCCAGCTCGCCTTCTCGACAGATCAGCGACTGTGGCACAAACGGATTAATCATTTTAGCGGTAGCACTATTTTTTAGTGCTATAAATGGAGGTTATGCACTCTCGAATAGTAACACTCGACTTTTCTGAGGTAAATTCCCGCCGTGACCCACAGTACTCTCTCCAGCAAAGGCGCTGTTGCGCCTGCCTCTGCTAACCTTTGGCATACCCTCAGCCCAGAGCGGGCGATCGCGCTATTAGAAAGCAGCCCCGAAGGGCTTAGCCCCAGCGAAGTTGAGCATCGACAGCAGCTCTATGGCCCCAATGAGCTGCAGGAAGGGGCTACCCGCAGCCCCTGGGAAATTTTGTGGGACCAGTTCAAAAACATCATGCTGCTGATGCTGATCGCGGTGGCTCTGGTGTCGCTGGTGCTCGATCTGCGCGAGGGGGGCTTCCCTAAGGATGCGATCGCGATTTTTGCCATTGTGCTGCTCAACGGTTTGCTGGGCTACCTGCAGGAGAGCAAGGCCGAAAAAGCTTTGGCTGCCCTCAAAAACATGACCTCCCCCCGGGTGCGCACCATTCGCCAGGGCCAGGAGCAGGAAGTCGATGCCAAAGCTCTGGTGCCCGGTGATGTTGTGCTGCTAGAGGCTGGGGTGCAGGTGCCCGCCGATGGTCGTTTGCTCAGTGCCGCCAATTTGCAGGTGCGCGAAGCGGCCCTCACGGGCGAGGCCGAGGCGGTGATCAAGCAGCCTCAGACTTTATTAGAAGACGAGGCCGCTTTGGGCGATCGCCTCAACCTGGTCTACCAGGGTACTGAAGTGCTCCAGGGGCGCGGTACCGTGCTGGTCACCCAAACGGGGATGACCACCGAGCTAGGCCGCATCGCCACCCTAATTCAGTCGGTGGAGTCTGAGCCCACGCCTCTACAACAGCGCATGGCTCAGCTCGGCAATGTGCTGGTGACCGGCTCCCTGGTGCTGGTGGCTCTAGTGGTGGTGGCGGGGCTGCTGCGTACAGGCGATCTCAGCCTGTTCGACGAACTGCTGGAAGTCTCCCTCAGCATGGCCGTAGCCGTCGTACCGGAAGGGTTGCCGGCTGTCATTACCGTCACCCTGGCCCTGGGCACCCAGCGCATGGTGCGCCGCCACGCCCTGATTCGTAAGCTGCCAGCAGTCGAAACCCTAGGCTCAGTTACCACCATCTGCTCCGATAAAACCGGCACCCTGACCCAAAACAAAATGGTGGTGCAGCAGGTCAAGACCGTCGATCACCAGTTCGAGGTCACGGGTGAGGGCTACGCCCCCGTAGGAAACCTCATCGAAAATGGGTCGGCGATCGCTCTCCAGGCCGACCCCGCTCTGCAGGCTCTGCTGATGGCCTGCGCCCTGTGCAACGACGCCACTCTGAACCAGTCCGGCACGATTTGGACCCTGCTGGGCGACCCCACCGAGGGAGCCCTGCTGGCTGTGGCGGGCAAAGGTGGGTTTGATCAGGCGACGCTGGGGCAGCAGAGCGATCGCATTGGCGAAGTTCCCTTCACCTCAGAACGCAAGCGCATGAGCGTCGTGGTGCAGGCCCGCGCCGATGCCGCCTGGCCCCTGGCTTCTCAAGTCATGTTCACCAAAGGTTCCGCCGAACTGGTGCTGGAGCGCTGTAGCACCAGCCAGGGTGACAGTCAGCCCCAGCCCCTCACCGACGCTCAGCGGCGGTCTATTCTGGCTCAAAACGACGCCATGGCGGCCAGCGGGCTGCGGGTGCTGGGCTTTGCCATGAAGCCCACGACCATTACCAACCCTAACGGCAACCTAGAGCCCGAAGAGCAAAACCTGGTCTGGCTGGGCCTGGTGGGCATGCTCGATGCCCCGCGTCCCGAGGTGCGGGCTGCTGTAGCCGACTGTCGGCGGGCGGGCATTCGTCCGGTGATGATTACCGGTGATCATCCGCTGACCGCCCAGGCGATCGCTGAAACCCTCGGCATTGCCCAACCCGGCGACACGATTTTGACCGGCCGCGAGCTGACCCACCTCTCTACCGAGGAACTGGAGCAGACGGTTCCCCACGTCAGCGTCTATGCTCGCGTTGCCCCCGAGCACAAGCTGCGGATCGTGCAGGCGCTGCAAAAGCAGGGTGAATTTGTCGCCATGACCGGCGACGGCGTCAACGATGCCCCCGCCCTCAAGCAGGCCGACATTGGTATTGCCATGGGCATCACCGGCACCGACGTCAGCAAAGAGGCCAGCGACATGGTGCTGCTCGACGACAACTTTGCCACCATCGTGGCCGCCACCGAAGAGGGCCGCGTCGTCTACGACAATATTCGCCGCTTCATTAAGTACATTCTGGGCAGCAACATTGGTGAAGTGCTCACCATCGCCGCCGCCCCGATCATGGGCCTGGGCGGTGTGCCCCTCAGCCCGCTGCAAATTCTGTGGATGAACCTGGTGACCGACGGCGTACCCGCCCTGGCCCTGGCCATGGAACCGGCGGAACCCAACGTCATGCAGCGTCCGCCCCACAATCCCCGCGAGAGCATCTTTGCCCGCGGTCTGGGCTCCTACATGGTGCGGGTGGGCATTTTGCTGGCGGTGCTCACCATTGGCCTGATGGGCTGGGCCTACCGCTATACCAACGCCCCCGGCTACCCCGGCGACCCTGACACCTGGAAGACCATGGTGTTTACCACCCTGTGCCTGGCTCAGATGGGCCACGCCCTCTCAGCCCGCTCCGATACTCGCTTAACGGCCCAGCTCAATCCTTTGTCAAATCCTTACGTCTGGGGTGCGGTTTTGCTGACCACCGGCCTGCAGGTGTTGTTACTGTACGTCTCTCCCCTGGCGCAGTTTTTTGGGCTGCATTCGCTGTCGGCGATCGAACTGGCCATTTGCTTTGGCTTCAGTGCCCTCATGTTTGCCTGGCTGGAGGCTGAAAAGCTGGTGATTCAGCTGGCCCTACGACGTAAGCAGCCCGGTCTGCCCCAATCGTCTAAAACTGCTCGTTGATATTCCACCCCCGCTACCGCTATGGATTCTGACTCCCTACAACCCCGCTTTTCCCAGGAGATTAAAGCCCTGCTAGAGCGGGTCGCCCAGCAGCCGCTGACCCTGGCCCACGTGCTCAGCGAAACCGCCGAGCGAGGCTTTTGCCTGGTGATCGGGCTGCTGGTGCTGCCGTTTTTGTTTCCCATGCCGCCGGGGTTTACCACCATTTTGGGGTCGGCCTGTCTGCTGCTGTCGCTGCAAATGGCGGTGGGGCGGCGATCGCCCTGGCTGCCCCGGCGAGTGGTCCAGTTTCAGTTTCCCTCGGTGCTGGCCAAGCAGGTGCTGAGCAACCTCAAGCGGGTAACGCGGGTAACCGAGCGGTTCGTGCGGCCCCGCCTGCCCGGTCTAGCGAACAATCCCTCGGTCTGGCACGTTAACGGCCTCTGCATTAGCTGGCTCACCCTGCTGCTGATGGCGCCTGTGCCAATGACAAATCCCATTCCCACGGTTGGCATTTTGATCTTTGTCGTGGCGACCCTCGAGGCCGACGGGGTAATGATGATTTTGGGCTACGTGGCCACGGGGCTGATCACCGGTACCTTTGGCCTGGCGGGCTATCTGCTGTGGCGATCGCCCTGGCTGCCCCGGCGAGTGGCCCAGTTTCAGTTTCCCTCGGTGCTGGCTAAGCAGGTGTTG
>JBARVK010000381.1:0-3717 GCA_049646225.1 Nodosilinea sp. | reverse complement strand
GATGGTCTATCAGGCTGCGAGTGTTACCCTAAATTGGCTTTTTTGAACCGTGTCAAAATCTAGGCTTTGTCACCTCATCCAACAACAAGTTGAGCCGCCACAAAACTTCTTTTACAAAGAATAGGTTGCTAATTAAATTAGCAACCTACTGAAGGCGTAATTCAGATTGTTCAAAGGGATCTGGCTGAATTTTGAAGCTACCAAAACCGCATGGCGGTACTGCTAGAAGTATCTCTACCCCGGCTTAGTCCACCATTAACTTTACTTGATTCGGTATCTGTTAAGATTTGGAAAAGTTCTGGGCTAGCCTTAGAGGCATTGGTGGAACTAGAATCCTGATTTACGGCTACGGTTTTTTTAGTCATTTGGGGTTACCTATAAAAAACTTGATACAAAAAAACTTGATACAACAATATATGACTGTCGAACAAATAGCAATGGTGACGGTTTTTTCTTGGAAACCCAATCTAGATCTCGCTAATCAAAATTTAGTGAAGCCAACCAATTCGGAGCCCTGCTACCACCGTTGAGGGGTTGAGACTCCGGTACAGATTCCGGGGTGGCGTTGCTAAATTGAGCATGATTTGGGTAAGGGCAAACGGCTATTTGCCCCTTATGAGAGACGTTGAACGTCTGGTCTGCAGCTTTTAGCGATGCCTCTGAGCCTTGAGACTAGTCCAAAGTCCAATTATCAAATCAGACGGTAGCCCGACCCGCTACGTTAGAAAGGTGGCATGGGCACCGGGCTGGTTGGCTAGATCTGCTGGGCATCCCGCTTGCTTCAGGCTGCCCCCGTCGAGGAAGACCAGCCAATCGGCCCGACGCAGAACCTGAGGTCGATGACTAATGATCAGTGTTGTTTTGCCCTGGCGATGGCTAATTAGCCGTTCTAAAATCTCAGCTTCGCTGACCGGGTCGAGGGCAGCGGTCGATTCATCTAAAAGCAGGATGGGGGGATTGGTGACTAGGGCACGGGCGATCGCAAGTCGCTGCCGTTGTCCCCCCGACAGGTTAATACCAAATTCCCCCAGCACTGTTTGATACTTGTCGGGCAGCTGACTGATAAATGCATCGGCTCCGGTCATTTCGCAGGCAGCGATGATGGATTCAAAACTGGCATAGGGATAACTGAGGCGAAAGTTATCAAGAATGGAACGGCTCCAAAAGTGGGGCTCTTGGGGCACTAATACAACTTGCTGGCGTAGGCAGTCTAAGGGGGTGTCGCTCTGATTGTATGAGCCAAAGCGAATGTTGCCCGATGTCAGAGGGTAGATGCCGGCAATCAGCTTGGCCAGGGTGCTTTTGCCGCAGCCCGACTGACCGGCCAGGGCGGTGAACTGTCCACCAGGAATAGTTAAGGAAAAGTTCTGCAATAACTCTACACGCCCAGCGTGGTGAAAGCTAACATCAGTGCACACAATGGCGGCATTGTCGGCTATTTCAACCCAGGGTTTGGGTTTAGTCTCCGGAGTTTCGGGGGAGGCCTCGAGGACGTCACTCAATCGCTCCAGGGCGGTTTTAGCCCGAGCCAGCTCATCGACATAGCGAATTACACTCTCTACAAAGCTGGTGACGTAGCGATGGAGAGCGTTAAAGGCCAACAGTTGGCCAATGGAAAGCTGTTGCTGAATTACCAGCCATCCGCCAAACCAGAGGATGGCGATCGCCCCGATGCCTGCGATTAGGCCAGAAGTGACACTATTTACCAGGGTCATCTGCACGGTGCGCAGGGTGATATTGGCCAATTGGCCAAACCGGATCTGAAGCTCATCCCAGGCTTGGGAGGCACCGTGGCCGGTTTTTAGAGTCAATGCCCCCTTAAAGTTTTCAATTAAAGCACCTTGATTATCTGCATCAGCCACCAGTAGATCGCGAGTTTGGCGCTGCAGGATGGGAAAAAAGAGCAGGGTGGGTGCGCTCATCAACGCCGCCACCGCCAGCGCCGCAGCAGTGAGTGGCCAGCTATAGGCCAGCATTAGCCCCACAGAAACCAGGGCGATAAAAAACTCGCTGGGCAGGCTAATGACTACCTGCGAGACGAGAAAATTGACCTCGCGAATATCTCGCAAGCGGCTGACAATCTCGCCGCTGCGGTGAGATTCATAGTAAACCATGGGCAAGCGCAGCAGCTGCCGCCCAAAATCGAGCACCAGCCTCAGTTCTAGACGCTGAGCAAAATGGGCAATCAGGTTACCCTGAATCAGCCGCAGCAGGCTGCTAAAGCCGATCAGCGCCATTGCTCCTAGAGCTACGGTGGTGAGCAAATCTGCATCCCCCTGTACCAGCACCTGATCGGTGAGCACCTGAATGATGAGAGGCACAGCTAGGGCGAGGAGACCCACTACTAAATTGAGCAGGATCGCTTCCCCCAGCACCCCACGATCAATCCACAGCCGCCGCCAAAGTTGCCGAAACCCTCTGGGTCGATCGCTGGGCTGATTGTAAAAGCGCGATTCTACTGGTGTCAGCAGCAGCATAATGCCATTGCTCCAGGCATCGGTGAGATCCTGCCGTGATAGGTAACGCACTCCCACGCCCGGATCGGCCACCACATAGCGCTGGCCTCGACGACCATAGAGCACTACCCAGTGATATCCCTTCCAGTGAATAATGGCGGGTAGGGGGGCTTCGTCCAAGCGATCAATCACCGCCGTAGAGGCTTTGACTGGTTGAGCATCAAAGCCAAGGGTTTCGGCTCCGCGCCGCAGTCCTAACAGGGTCGTGCCGAGCTGGCCGGTACCAACGGCTTCGCGAATACGACTGAGGGCGAAGGTGCGGCCATAGTGCTTCGCGACCGTGGCCAGACAGGCCGCGCCGCAGTCTTCTTCGCCATGTTGTTGAACCCAGGAATACGTCATCTATACCTAATGAAACTAGCATTAATCGGACGGACTGGCTGCTGTCATCTTAGGGGTGGACTAGTCTGCCACTCTGTCTGGATTCTTGGTTCGGTTGGCCGGCCACCAAGGGGCTTCAAAAGGTTTGACTGAGGACTTCTATAGGCCGTGCTAGCTCTAGGTAAGCGGACTTCAGGTTCAAGAGATAAACTTCTAAACGAAATTGCAGTCTGAGCCTAACATGCTAGCGAAACGCTATATGCTGGGCGCAGTACTGGTTGAATAAGCTATGGCTGAACAACAAAGCACGTACCTTAGGGCTGTTGGCCCAGATGATTTTTTACCCCCTATCTCTCGCTGGTCTCGGCTAGGAGGCCTTGCCCTGGTGGGCGTTTTGGGGGGAACAATTGCCATAGCCGCTCTCTTCAAGCACAACGTTATCGTTAAAGCACCCGCTGTGCTTCGACCCGAGGGTGAGCTTCGGATTGTGGAATCGGCCAAACAGGGGCGAGTGCAGCAAATTTTAGTAAAGCCCAACGATATTGTGGCCCAGGGGGATGCCCTGGTGATTTTGGACAAGACTGAGGTGCGATCGCGCCAGCAGCAAGTTCAGGCTACCCTTGACCAGATCCAGCGTCAGCGATCATACCTTCAGCAAGAACTCCTTGCTCTCGAAGGTCAGATTCAAGCGAAAGCCCAATCAGGAGAAACGGCGATCGCGATTGCCCAGGCAGAGCTAGACCTGCGCCAGCGATCATACCTAGAAGGACAGACCGCCGCTGCCGCCGATGTGCGGGCTGCCGAAGCAGCGGTTAAGTTGGCCCAGGAAGAATTTCAGCGTTATCAGCAGCTGGCAAGCATGGGTGCCCTAGCCGACCTG
>JBARVK010000380.1:0-4838 GCA_049646225.1 Nodosilinea sp. | reverse complement strand
GTCGATTCAATTGATAAAGTTAAAGCCTTTCAGGCCGGAGCCGCCGACTACATTACCAAGCCCTTTGCGGTACAAGAGGTGCTGGTACGGGTGCAAAACCAGCTGCGGCTGGCCCAGCAGCGGCAGCAGCTGAGTCGGCAAAACGCCCTGCTGATTCAGGAAGTGCGTGAGCGCACCCAGATGGAGCAGGCGCTGGTTGCTGCTGATATGAACTACCGCAGCATTTTTGAAAATGCCACGGTGGGCATCTTTAAGGCCTCATCTAGTGGGCAGATGCTGAGCGTTAATCCCTCCATGGCCCGCCTCTACGGCTACGAATCGGCCGAGGCAATGGTCTCTACTGTCACCGATATTAGTCGCCAAATCTATCTTCAGCCCAAGCGTCGCGACGAGCTGGTGGTCTACCTCGACCGCTTCGACAAAATTACCGATGCCGAATCAGAGGTGTTTCGCCAGGACGGCACCACCTTCTGGGTCAGCGAAGACATTTGGAAAGTGTGGGATAAGCAGGGCAGCTTTTTGCACTACGAAGGCATTGTCCACGACATTAGTGAACGCCGCCAAATGGAGACCGAACTGCGCCAGCAGCGCCAGCAGGCCGATCGCCTGCTGGTCAACATTCTGCCCTACCGGATTGCCCAGCGGCTCAAGGGTGGTGCCCGCACCATTGCCGAAAGCCTCGACCAGGTCAGCGTGCTGTTTGCCGACCTGGTTGACTTTACCGCCGCCTCTAGCCAGATGACGCCGCGCCACCTGGTCAAAATGCTCAACGAAGTCTTTTCAATGTTTGATCAGCTGGCCGAGTTTCATCACCTCGAAAAAATTAAAACCATTGGCGATGCCTATATGGTGGCGGGGGGGCTACCCACCCCCAATGACGACCACGCCGCTGCGATCGCGCAGTTTGCCCTCGATATTTGCGAGGCCATTCAGCAGTTTCCCCGACCCGATGGCGAAATCTTTCAAATTCGAGTGGGCATCAATACAGGCCCAGTTGTCGCTGGTGTGATTGGGCGGCGTAAGTTTGCCTATGACCTCTGGGGCGACACCGTTAACATTGCCAGCCGCATGGAAGCGACCGGCGAAGCCCAGCGCATTCAGGTGACCCCAGACCTCTACGAACGGCTAAAAGATCAGTTTCGGTTTGAACCGCGCGGCTATGTGGCGGTTAAGGGGCGCGGCCAAATGATGACCTACTGGCTGGTGGGGCGACGCTAAGTGAGCCATGGCCTCTAGGGTAAGGGGCGCCCTCAGGGCTTACATCGGTTGCCCCGCCGCCAGCTACCCGGCGCAGATGTGCCCCGAAGCCAACCTCCCCCCAAAGCGGGGATACAATCGGCTTAGGCCTTAGCAACGGTTGAGTTATGGTTAGTCTGTCCCCCGCGCTGCAGCAGCGGCTGCGATCGCCCCTAGTGATTGGCTCGGTTACCCTACACAGTCGGGTGCTGCAGTCGCCCCTGTCTGGGGTGACCGATCGCGCCTTTCGCCAGCTGGTGCGCCGCTATGCCCCCGACTCGATGCTGTACACCGAGATGGTGCAGGCCACCGGGGTGTGCCATGCTCGGCAGCTCGAGAAAATTATGGATATCGACGCCAGCGAGCAGCCGATCAGCATTCAGCTGTTTGACTGTCGGCCCGACTTTATGGCCGCAGCCGCCCGTAAAGCGGTCGCCGAGGGGGCCAAAACCATCGATATCAACATGGGCTGCCCGGTGAATAAAATTACTAAAAAGGGGGGTGGCTCGTCGCTGCTGCGGCGGCCCGAGGTGGCAGCAGATATCGTTCGCACCGTCGCGGCGGCGGTGTCGGTGCCGGTCACCGTCAAAACCCGCATCGGTTGGGACGATGACCACATCAATGCGATCGACTTTGCCCGCCGCATGGAAGCCGCCGGAGCCAAAATGCTTACCCTCCACGGTCGCACCCGCAGCCAGGGTTACCACGGCCCCGCCCGCTGGGAGTGGATTGCCAAAGTCAAGGCCGCGCTGAGCATTCCCGTGATTGCCAATGGCGATATCAATTCGGTGGAGGCCGCGGTGCGGTGCCTAGAGCAGACCGGAGCCGACGGCGTCATGTGCTCGCGGGGCACCCTGGGCTATCCCTTTTTAGTCGGTGAAATTGACGCGTTTCTCAAAACTGGCTGGGTGCCGCCAGTGCTTACCCCCCTCGATAAACTGTACTGCGCCCGCGAGCACCTCGGCCTGCTGTGGCGGTACAAGGGGCAGAAGGGCATTCACCAGGCCCGCAAGCACATGGCCTGGTATGTCAAAGGGTTTGAGGGGGCCGCTCCCCTGCGTCAGCGGCTCTGCCAGATCGATACGGTTGAGGTCGGGTATGCGCTGCTAGACGGGGCGATCGCCGATCTAGAAACCGCGATCGCAGCGGGCGATCGCCCCCCGGTCCTAGCCGGTCAAAGGGGATAACGTTCTACCCACCGGATAACCGACCCTTGACTAATGGGCTTTAAGGTAGGATCTATTAATAAATTTAATTTGCAGTTTCCTCCCCGTAATCTCCATGACCTCGTACGCCACCGCCACTGCCCGCGCCGATATGGGTGAGCTTCGCCGTCTGAGAAGCCTGCTGCCCCCCGAGCTGCAAAGCTGGGTGACGGTGGAGTCGGCCATTGATGTCACCCCGCCGCTGATCACCTGCGAAGAACTGGGTAAAGACCAGGTCGAAATTCAGGTCGATCTGCTCAAGTGGGAACAGCTAGCCCTCGACCAGCGCAACCTGCTGTTCTGGCACGAGGTGGGTCGCATTCAAAACGACACCATCCCCCGCGACGGCTGGGAGATGGCGGCATTGGCCATTGGCCTTGGCGGCGCGGTCGGTGAGCTGTGGGTTCAAGACGGGCTGCTGCTGATGCTCGCCCTCAGCCTCTGCTGATTCTCTAGCTGGCGGCTCTACAAGCGCAACAACAACCAAAAAAACCTGCAAGAGAGCATCAGCGCCGACGAGCGGGCGATCGCCATTGCTACCCGCTTTGGCTACACCCTGCCCAATGCCTATAAAAGCCTGGGCAGCGCCCTCAAGACCCTGATTGAGCAGACCCCCAAAAAGCGTCAGCGCGATCGCTACATTAAGCGCCTAGAGGCCCTCAAAAAGAGCGCCGCCAAAGCCAAAGAAAGCGCCCGCGCTGAGCGGGGCGACATGCGATCGGCCTACTAAGAGATCTGCTTCAAAATAAAGTACCCGCTCTGTGATGGATTCCCGCGCAGGCCGGAATGACGTTGGAACTTGATGGCCTTGCGAGGCTTTAGCTCCTTGATCACCCTGCTAATTCGCTGAGTTAAACGCCTGAAGTATTGCCTCCACGGCGTTAGGCTCAACCTCAGGCGGCAGGCCCCGGCTGGCCCCAATTACCTCAAATCCGTCTCCCTTGGGAATAACCCCCGATAGCCCAGCTGACAGCAGCCGGGCTATCGGGGGTGCCCCTGTCCCTGGTAGCACCACTAGAGGCTTCGGCCCCTGACGGTAGACCCCCAAACGCTCTATCGTCAGATCAAAGGAACCGGGTTCAAAGGCTGGATTCAGCGCCCCGTCGTACTCAAATTTGCTCAGCATGAGCTGCATTGAGTAAATTTGGGCCGGGTTGAGCGGGGCTACGGCTGGCACCGTCCGGGCGCGACGGGTAGCCACCATGTCTAAAAACGGCGTTCTGACTACGTTTGGAATCTCGGTTTCGGTATCAAAGGAACGGCAGTAGGCCAGGCTATCCCAGCCGGAATTGTCGCGCAGAATCCACTTGTAGCGCTGGCCATCGCCACGGGCATAGAGCACAGTACCCTGCCACTGACTCAAATTTAGCGGCGGCTCCAGATTGCGGGTGCGAATTGAGGCAAACCCACCGCTGTTGGCGGTAGACACCTGCCCGACAAACCGCAGGCCGTGCTGCCACTGCACCTGGCTGTTGCTGACCCCGCCCATCACCCCATCGTCTAGGCTGCCCCACAGGGCCGCGATGGCCGGAGCAGGCTGCCGAAAATCGAACAGCGTGGCCTCTCGGTAGGTCGGCATTTGCCCGAGCCGATCTAGCCAGGTCTGAGGACTGTCGTCCGGGGTGGCGGCTGACCACACGACAACCATCGCCGTCTCTAGCCGAGCTGAGTCTATCGGCTGCGGTACCGCCTCAACCTGGTACCCAAACGGTGCCAGGGTTGAGGTTAGGCCCTCAGCCCGCTGGGTCGCTCCACCTAAAAGGTACACGGCAGGCTGGGTCGGGGTTGGCACTAAGCTGGCAGAGTCTAGGGACTGGGTCACGGCGGCACCTGAATCGGCAAGCCCGGGCAGCCCTCTTAATACGGGTGACAGCGGCCCCGGCACATCAAAGTGAATGAGTGTTTTAAGCAGTCTGAGAGGGTTCCAAACCATAGTCATAACCTACCGCAAAATCTTGGACGGCGCTGGACTCCAGCCGGATAGGGTCGCAAAAGAGCACACGGTTTCTCTGAATTTAACCCCTTATCCGGGGAGCTGGCCCTGGGTAGGCTGAATCTAGCGAGACTGCGGGGCCGCAAGCATCCTGCTGACGGCTAAAATTCCAGGCCGCCGGGAATGGTACCGAATCCTAACTGTATGTCCCCGGTTTGTAGGGGCGTAGCATGCTACGCCCCTACGAGGTTCCTGATTATGAATCGGGGCTTATCAAATCGGATTTCGTATGACTATGGCCCATCGCCAGAGAGCCCGAAGGCGAGGACGTCAGGTTTCGTCATGAGTCCGGTCAAACGAGGCTGAAAGAGCGGGTCAGTTTTTTGCCCAGCGCGTCGAGGCGTTGCTGAAGTGTTGAGCTGATAGTTGACCATCTTCAGCTGTCTCAATAGAACCTGTCTTAA
>JBARVK010000379.1:0-11520 GCA_049646225.1 Nodosilinea sp. | reverse complement strand
CAAAGGAGAGAGTGACGGAGATGACGAGGGGTGACGCCCGAACAGTTTCTCGAATTCGCTAGACCGTTTCCCGAACCCATGATCCTGACTGCCGGGAATGGTCAGATTTTGGCTGTCAATCCGCCATTCTCCAGGCTGGCTGGGCTACCCCATCAGAGCCTGCAAGGGAAAATGCTGTTTGAGGTGGTCGCCGATTCTGCTGATAAGGTCAAACAGTACCTGCGTGCTTGTTCGAGCAGTCGAGAAATGGTGATTGGCTCATTAACCTTAAGTATCAACGGTGGAAGCACTTGTTTGTGTCGCTGTGAAGGAGCTGTGATCCGACCGCGATCGCCCGAATTATCTGCGCTCATTCTCTTACGCTTGAAAAACCAAGAATCTGCCAGTAGTCGATTCACTCTACTGAATAAGAAGATTGACGAATTAGCCAAAGAAGTTCGACAGCGTCAACGAGCGGAAGAAGAGCGGGCACAGCTTTTAGTACAGGAACAGCAAGCACGAGCTGAAGCTGAAAAGCTGAATCGATTGAAGGATGAATTTCTATTCACCGTATCCCACGAACTGCGAACCCCTCTCAATGCCATCCTTGGCTGGTCTAATATCCTGCGGACTAACAAGGTAGACACAGTCAAATTGAATCGGGCTTTAGAAACAATCGAGCGAAATGCTAGATCCCAAGTCCAGTTGATTGACGATCTCCTAGATATTTCTCGCATCATTGCAGGCAAGATTCGCCTCAATGTGCAAACAGTCGAGCTATTACCCATGATTGAGGCCGCACTCGACACGGTGCGTCCTGCCGCTGATTCCAAGAACATTCGTTTGCAGTTGGTGCTCGATCCGGCAGCGGGTCCTGTTTTAGGAGACTCCGAGCGATTACAGCAGATTGTCTGGAATTTGCTCAGCAATGCGATTAAGTTCACACCCAAACGGGGGCGAGTTCAGGTTTGCCTACAACGGGTTAATCCTCATGTTGAGATTGTGGTGGCAGATACGGGTCAAGGCATCAGTGCGGAATTTCTCCCTTACGTCTTTGAGCGCTTTCGTCAGGCAGATGGTTCCATCACCCGTTCCGTTGGTGGGCTAGGACTAGGGCTAGCGATCGTCCGCGAATTGGTGGAGCTGCACGGCGGAATGGTGCATGCTGAAAGCCCAGGAGAAGGGCAAGGCGCAACGTTTACAGTAAACCTACCGCTGATGGCTGTTGGGCCAAAAGCGATTGAACCAGAGCGAGTGCATCCAGCAGTAGGAGAGTGTGTACCGTTTGACTGCTCCCTTAGGCTAGATGGATTGAAGCTCTTAATCGTAGATGACGATACGGATATGCGGGATTTACTCACCCACACACTAGAAGTTTGTGGGGCAGAAGTCGTAGCTGCAGCTTCAGCAAACGAGGCCATCTCAGCCCTTGCCACATCTTCGCCACGCATAGATATCTTGATCAGTGATATTGGAATGCCCTATGAAGATGGCTATGCTCTTTTGCGTCGAGTCAGAGCATTAGAGCCGGAGAACGGAGGCAGAATTCCGGCTATAGCCCTGACGGCCTATGCTAGAACGCAAGATCGCACGGCGGCTCTTTTAGCGGGCTTTCAGTCTCATGTTGCCAAACCTGTTGAACCGGCTGAATTGATGGCAGTGATTGCCAATCTAGCTGGACGAATTAGAGGTATCTAGCACCAGTTTGTGATTTTAGATTTGGCTGGAGAGAGGTTGGTGGTTTTGGCACGTCCAGAGTAACAACTGATCGTGCGATCGCCCAAAAGCTCTCTGGTTAGCGGTTTTGAGGTCATCGCATTGAAATCTCAGCCGTCGCATCCAGGCAGTTTCAGTTTTTGTAACCGACCGGGCAACCCTGCTCAGACTGCGTAGATTAAGGCCATAGAGCTGAGAGGAGCCCGAACATGACCTGCAACCTGAGCCATTGGTTACCCGTGGGGGCGATCGCCGTGAGTGCAGTTTTGCCGATCACCATCGCCAGCGGGCAGATTGGCCCCGGCCTTGAGGTCGACGGGTTTGAGGCCCCTACAACACTCCCAGAAGAGGTATCTCCCATGCCGCCGATCGTGCAGCGCCACCACTACACCCGCTATCGCCAGGTGATTGAGCGCACCCAGGCCATGGTCGCTGACCCAATCGCCCGCCAGCTAGCAGAGTCGCTCAATCTCGACGTGCTCAATGTCACCTGGGAGGACACGGGCCGCTTCTATGGCTCATCGGTCGGCCCTAACATCAGCGATATGACCATTCAGGTGCAGCAGCAAGACCCCGCCAGCGGCGATTATCAACTCCACCTGATGCCGGTGATTCGCCACCCTAACTTTGCAGACCTCAGCGCCGATATTCCCCTCGAAGACTTCTTTGTGCTGGTGGGCAATGAGCGGGGCGAAGACCTGCGGCGGGTGCCCCTCAACGAGGTGCTGGGCGATCTGCGGGGTCATTTACACGATCCCAGCTCTTGGCCAGGTAGGGTGCGATCGCTCCTAGCCCCCCGCCGCGACAGCCACGTTCTCGTCAGCGCCCAGGCCTGCTTCTTACCCATTCCCCAGGCGGGGTTGGCCACCTTTAACCCGGTGCTGTTTAACTACCAGTCGCGCCCTGGCGACCCAGCGGTACTAACGCTATTGGCTACCCGCGAAGGCACCAGCATCACCGTCATCGACAATCAGCGAGACGGTTTTGAGGCCGGGCAAACCTGGGGCCAGCGCCTCTTCTTTAATAAAAATGGCGAACGGGCTAGTCTTACGGGTCAGCGGCTGAGCGACTTTCAAACCGCCCAGGTTGAGAACCCAGATAGCCCCCGTCCCGGTGGAGCCGTGGAGGAAAACACTGAGGGACTCAACCTGGTACTGCTGATTCAGGTGCCGCTGAAACAGCGCAACGTACGACAAAGCTGGTCCATGATGGATGAGTCCGTGGGCATAGCCCCGGCGGCTCCGCAAGCCATGCGTGCCCCCAGCGATGTGGAGGAGGCGGTGATCGGCCACGGCGCGGTGGAAGGTCCGTTCACGGAAATTGACGGTATGGCAATCGAGCGCGATCCCGACTACCCAATTCGAGTCACGGTACAGTTTTATAAGGCTACCAGCAACGGCGTGGTGTCGGAGGCCGACATGGCCGAGATTCGCCAGCAGATCGATCGCGTCTACGCCGATGCCGACTACGTGGGCAGCCTGGTGGTCGATGGTCCCAGCGACCGCCCCACCGAGCACGACGGCCCTAAGGATGAACCCGCCAACTGGTGGCAGCAGTTCTGGTGGTTCCAGCGCGGCGGCAGCGATTCAGAATAGCGGGCATCTTTAAGCCTTCGGTATTGGAGGACTCGCCTCAGCACCTACAGTCTGTCATAGTGCTTCAGGCCAGTAAAATGGGCATTACAACGCTTAGGACGGTCTGAGGCTCAACCTTCCTTCAGTTTTGAGGGGAGGTTGTCACATCATGAACATGATTCTTGCAAACAAGGTAAAGTGGTACTGAGTACGAATTACATTCTCCGTGATGGAAGACCAAGCTGCCCTCGATAAACCGATCGCCTCTTTGGAGGATGCCATTGAGCGCTGTCAAGTGCTGGGTATGCGTTTGAGTCGGCAGCGGCGCTATATTTTGGAGCTGCTCTGGCAGCACCAGGGCCACCTTTCCGCTCGCGAAATTTATGATCGCCTCAACCAGGAGGGTCGCGAGATCGGCCACACCTCGGTTTACCAAAACCTCGATGCCCTCTCAGAGCAGGGCATTATTGAATGTGTTGAACGGGCCGATGGTCGCCTGTACGGCCACCTGAGCGATTCCCACAGCCACGTTAACTGCCTCGACACCAACGAGATAATCGATATTCAGGTGACCCTGCCGGCGGATCTGATTCAGCAGATCGAGGCCCGCACCGGGGTCAATATTACTGACTACCGCATCGACTTTTTTGGCACCACAGCGACTCGGTAGACGCTTTTGGGGCACGCACCGCAGAGTGAGAGTAGGATTTTAGGCCTTTGGATACTATTCCCTGAGGGCTAGGGAGCCGGGGAGCTAGGGAACAAGGCAAGCCGCGACGGTGGTTATATTTGGGCACTTCAAACCAAGGGCTGGGGCTGGCTGATGGGGTGGGGCTAATGCCTCTGCCATCAGCCAGTGGCGATATCGCTACAGCGATCGCGCCGGGTGCGGTTGGGGCTGGGTCGGTTTAGTAGGGGCCAGCAGCTGAATCATCGATTCGACCAATCGGGGGGCCAGCCGCTGAGCCCAAATCGCGGCCCGGCTCTGCCAACCGACTAAGATTTCAGCCTCGTTCCGCTGCAATCCCTTCACGAGAGCCTGGGCAACCTGTTCTGGCGTCGACGGCTGGACGCCGCGAAACCAGTCAAACCCTTTCACCATGTCGGTGTCGGTCAGGGAGGGCAGCAGCGCCACCACCCGCACTCCGTAGGGGGCCAGTTCGCTTCGCAGGGCCTGGGTGAAGCCAACAATCGCAAACTTGGTAGCCGAGTAGGTAGCCATCGTTGGAGCCGCCACCTTGCCCATCAGGCTAGAGACATTGACAATGCAGCCGTCGCGGCGGGCCGCCATGCGACGGGCCACCAGGCGCGTGACGGTGTAAAGACCAATCAGGTTCGTTGAAATTTCAGACTGCACCTGGGGCAGCTTGGCCTGCAAAAATGGCGTTTGGTAGGCCACTCCGGCGCAGTTGACCAACAGGTGCACCGGGCCGTGGTGCTGCCAGGCGCGGGCAATCACCACATTGGCCTGAATCGGGTCAGTCAAGTCGATTGGCAACACAATGGCCTCGGCCCCGAGCTGTCGCACCTCATCGGCGACTGTCTCCAGGCGCTGGGCGTTGCGAGCCACCAGTAAGATGCGCTGCATACCCTGGCGGGCCAGGGCGTGGGCGATCGCGCGGCCAATGCCCCGCGATGCCCCGGTAACAAGAGCAGTTTTTCCGTGAAAAAGCATTAGAAACCTCCTGCTGAATCTGGCCTAGGGCCATCAGCGTAATTAGGTCTGCTGCGGAGCTACGGTCCGCCTTGCCACTGAGGGCGGTCGTAGCCCCTGCGGGTCAGGTCAAAACTGGGTTGAAGAACGTTGAATGGGCTTTAACAGCCGCAGGGTTGGGCGTTGTTCAGAGCTATATCTGGGCTCAGTCTAGAGTCATGGGTGGCCAGAGTCATGGATGAGGTTGGGCTGGCCCATGCCGCGTGGGGTGCTTAGCCCAATGGGGATATCCGAGACATGCTCCTAACGCGCCGGGAAATGGTAACGGTGTAGCTGGGTCATGGTGTCTGCTCTCCTAATCGAAAGACCATTCGAACCATTGACTCAGACGTTAGCACCGGGATCAGAGAGCGACAATGATCCTGAATGAAGTCGCAAAATTGTTACAGCGCTTATCACAATTCTCAGAAACGATGCTTTTAGGATCGCTAGCTGTCTTCCGGTAATTTTTTGCTACCCACAGAGAATTGCCTACCCATAAAGTCTTTAGAAAATCAAGAGCGTTGATGAGAGCCCCAAAATTAGGGAACCTGATTCTGAGAAGACTGCCCTGTAGTTCAAATAACGTATCGTTATATTGCGAAAGATAGAACAGCCTGTACAAATCCCTTTACCCATGCACAGCTCCTAATATCAATCTTCTAGATCTTCCCCACTCCCCACCTCCCCCACCTCCCTCACTCCCCTCCGCAAACCCGTTCTCGCTAAAATAGGGCGTCATAGCAATAGGCCAAATCTATGGGCTTAGACCCAATCGACACTGCTGCCGCCTCTGCCGCCCTCGCGCCGGTATCTCCCTGCGACATTCTGATTTTGTCCAACGGGCCAGGGGAAATTTCGACCTGGGTGCGCCCGGTGGTGCGATCGCTACGCGCCTTGTTACCCGATCACCGTCAGACCCGCATCTCGGTGGTGCTGTCGCCCTGCGCCAACGCTTCTGGCCGCGAAGCCGATATGGCCCGCTGCCTGCCCGAGGTCGATCGCGTGCAGGGGCCAGAGCATTTTTTCCCTTTTTTACTGGCGGGCAAAACCGTAGACGGCTGGGACTGGCGATCGCGCGGCGTAGTGCTGTTTTTAGGCGGCGACCAGTTTTACCCAGTGGTGGTGGGCCGCCGCCTGGGCTACCGCACCGTCATCTATGCCGAGTGGGATGCTCGCTGGCACCGCTGGATCGATCGGTTTGGCTGCATGACTGCGAGTATTGCCGAAGCCGCCCCGACCCAGTTTCGCCATAAGTGTGCGGTCATTGGGGATCTCATGGCCGACGTACAGGGGAATGTAGCGGATCGAGAGGCCACCCACCAGGCCCTGGCCCTGACGCCCGACTGCGAACTGATCGGCCTGATGCCTGGATCTAAAAAAAATAAGCTCAGCTTGGGCCTCCCCTTCGCCTTAGGCACGGCTGAGGCCATTCACCGCCTGCGGCCCCAGGCCCGGTTTGTGATTCCGGTCGCGCCCATGCTGTCGTTAGAACACCTGGCCCAGTTTGCCGATGCGGCCTACAACCCAGATATTCGCCTGCTTGAGGGGGCGACCACGGCAGATCTGGTAGAGGTCGATTCGCCCCTGCCCCGGTTGCGCACCCCCAGCGGGCTAGAGGTGCTGCTGTGGCAGGGCCATCCGGCCTACGACGTGATGAGCCAGATGCAGTTTTGCCTGACGACCGTAGGTGCCAATACCGCTGAGTTAGGTTCGCTGGGCGTACCGATGATGGTGCTGCTGCTTACCCAAAAGCTAGAGGCGATGAAGGCCTGGGACGGTATTCCGGGGCTGCTGGCCAACCTACCCCTGGTGGGGGATGGCTTTGCCAAATTCATCAACACCCTGATTTTGCGGCAGATATATAAAGAAGGAAAACTATTCGCCTGGCCCAATATCTGGGCCAGGCGAGCGGTAGTACCCGAGCTGGTTGGCCCGCTCAAGCCCCAGGATGTGGCCGAACGGATAGTGAATTATTTAGACCATCCCCCCGCGCTGGCCGCACTGCGGCAAGACCTGCGATCGGTGCGCGGTGAGGCGGGGGCCGCGGCAAAGCTGGCGGCGATGGTGGTTGAAGAGCTAAGGTCGGGATGCCGACACTGACGCGATCGTTCTATGGCCCTCCCCCCCAATGCTAAATCGTCCACTCTCTGGGGCCCAGTGTGGAGCCTCGCCCTCATGCAGGGAGCGATTACCCTGCTGTGGGTGATCTATAACCTCTATCTGGTGCAGTTGCTGACTCAGCTGGGGTTTCCCCGGCAGCTGGCGGTGGGGCTGCTGGTGGTTGAGAATTTGCTGGCCATGGTTGTCGAACCCCTGATGGGCACCTTGTCTGATCGGATGCAGCACCAGGTTGGCACCCGCCTGCCGCTGATCAGCCTGGGGGTGGTGCTGGCGGCGGGTCTGTTCGTAGTCATTCCTACGGCACTGGTGTGGGGGCAGGGAGCGCTGGGGTGGGGTTTACCCCTGCTGCTGGTAGCCTGGGCGCTGGCGATGGCGGTCTTTCGCAGCCCGGCCCTGTCGCTGCTGGGGCGCTACGCGATGGGCACCCAACTGCCCCAGGCGGCCAGCATTTTGACCCTGGTAGGCGGCGTATCAGGAGCAATGGGGCCATTGGCAGGCCCGTTTATTTTAGGTCTGGGGCCCTTTGTGGCGTTTGCCCTGGGGTCTGGGGTGCTGCTGTTGGCCACCCTAGTGCTGCGGTGGGTGGGGCCACAGGGTGAGGCGATCAACGGGGCAGTGGCGATCGCGAGTCCCGCCGCCAGTCCGCTGCCCTGGGCCAGTCTGGGCCTGGTGTTTGGCACTGGGGTCGGAGTGGGTCTGGGCTTTCGGCTGGTAATGACAGCGCTGCCCGCCACTCTGGCCCAGCGAGTGCCCGAGGCCAACACTCCCCTGGTGCTGGGTGCCCTATTCGTTGCCCTGGCCCTGACGGCGATTCCGGCTGGGCAGCTAGCCCGCCGCCTGGGCAACCGCCGGGCGATGGTGCTGGGGCTGAGCGCCATGGCCAGTTTGGCCATTTCAGTGGGCCTGATCGCCAGTACAGTGGTGGGGATGATTTTGGCGGCGCTGTTTGGGGCCGCTCTCAGCCTGGTCTCAAACGGCACACTGCCCTTTGCCCTGACCATGGTGCCCCCCACTCGCGCTGGCCTGGGCACGGGCACCTACTTTAGCGGCGGCGCTTTGGCCGCCAGCGTGGGTGGCAGCCTGTTTAGCAATAGCGGCTTGAGCCCCACGATGATTACCCTGGTGGCGGCTCTGGCATTTTTGCTGGCCGGATTGTGTGTAGGGTGCAGCGGGCGCGCGGTTCGGGGGGAGAGCAAGACGACCTAGGGCGATGGACGGGTGACTTCGAGGTAAACGTGCTCAAGTCTGACCGGGCTGCGGGCGATCGAATCGAGGGGAATGCCCTCAAAGCGATCAATTAATTCCTTCAGGTCGAGCTGCTCGGGCACCCAAAAGGCCAGGTCGCCGCCGTAGGTGCGGTGGGGGTAGCCCAGCTGGCGAGCCCGGGCGATCGCCGCTTTCGGAGTCTTGGTTTCTACCGTGACAATCTCGCGGGCGGGAATGCGCGATCGCAGCTCTGCCAGGGTGCCCTCCGCCAACAACTGGCCCTGGCGCAAAATGCCGATCCGTTGGCACAAACGCTCCACCTCGTCGAGCAGGTGAGAGGTGAGCAGCACCGTCACCCCCATCGCCTTAAACTGGCGAATCAGCTGCCAAAGTTCCTGCCGCGCCTCAATGTCGAGCCCGGTGGTCGGTTCGTCGAGAATCACCAGTTTGGGGCGGTGCAGCATCGAGGCCGCCATACTCAACCGCCGCTGCATACCGCCGCTGAGGCGATCGACCGGAGTGTGCTTTTGGTCGAGCAGGTTGACCGCCTCAAGGCATACATCGACCCGCCTCAGGCAGTCCTGGCGCGCCAGCCCATAGAGACGACCAAAAAAGAAGAGGTTATCGCTACAGGTCAGGCTGCCGTAGAGCAGGTTGCTCTGGGGCGTCACCCCCACCAGCGCCTTGGTGTCTTCTCCCGCCGGGCGATCGCCAATGGTGACCGAGCCACTGTCGGCCCTGAGCAACCCGCAAATGATATTGATGGTAGTGGTCTTGCCCGCACCGTTAGGGCCCAGGAGCCCATAAATTTCCCCTGGCTGGAGGTTAAGGCTGAGATTTTGCAGCACCGACTTAGAACCGTAGCGCTTACAGAGGTTTTCAAGCTTCAACATGCCGGGGCGCAACTTTACGATCGGAGGTGGTTACCTCCCCCTGAGGTTAGCTATGCTCAAGACAGGAGGCGGGGAAATGTCCCTGTATCTTATCAGTGAGGACCCTATGGCTGGCGATCGCGAACTGGTCTTGGCTGCGAACAAGGCTTTCTACCGTTCCTTCGAGAAAAAGGATATAGAAGCTATGGAAGCCGTCTGGTCGAAGGGCATGGGCTGCCTGTGTATTCATCCCGGGCGCGATGCGCTGAAGGGCTGGCCCGATATCCGCGACGCCTGGGAGCGCATCTTTCAAAACACCAACTACCTCGAAATCGACACCCATATCCTTACCGTTGAGGTCAGCGGCGACCTGGCCTTTGTGGTGCTGATCGAAAACGTGCTGCAAATCAGCGGCGGCGATCGCCGTTTAGAAGCACGATCTATGGCCACCAACGGGTTTGAGCGCATGGCCGGGCAGTGGTACATGACCCACCACCACGGCAGCCCCGTAGTGGATTGATCTAAGGCATGTCATCACTTCTGGCTACAATCCCGATATCTCCCCTGCCCTAGCCCCTTCACGACGCATCCACGGCGCTGTCGGAATTCGCTGATTCTCCCTATATAGATGCAACAGAGTAGTCTTGGGAGGTATTATCGGTTTTTGGGCTTTTCTGGCGGTTGAGGCGATTGTTCAAGACATGGCACAGACCGTCTACAGCGTGTTGGGTGGCGTTCTGGTTTGTGCTGGCCCTTGCCCTGCGACTGACATTTTTGACCAGCAAGCCCCTCTGGATGGACGAGGTGGCGACGACCATTTTTTCCCTGGGCAACAGCAGCTACTCGGTCCCCCTAGACCAGGTGATTTCGCTGGATCAGTTGCTCACTCCCCTCCAGCCCCGACCAGAGGCCACGGTAGGCTCCACCGTTCGCTACCTAATGCAGGAAGACAACCATCCGCCGGCCTACTTTGCCCTGGCCCACCTGTGGATGACGGCCTTTCCGGCGGTGCAGGGATTGGCCTCACCCTGGGCGGCGCGAGCCCTGCCCGCTCTGTTGGGGGCCTTGAGCGTCCCGGCGGTTTATCTCGCTGGCTGGCTGGGGTTTCGCTCGGTGGTGGCGGGGCACATCAGCGCAGCCCTGATGGCGGTGTCTCCGTTTGGAGTGGCGATGGCCCAGGAGGCGCGGCACTACGGCATGACAACCCTCATGGTCTCCCTGGGGCTGGCCTGTTTTGCCGTTGGGGCCTGGAGCCTTTACGGCGCTGAGACCAAGGAGCCTGTAACAGCACCCATTTCACCGGCCTTTGGGCTGCTGTGGGTGGGGGTCAATGCGCTGGCCTTTGCGACCCATTACTTTACGGCGCTGGCGCTGATGGCCCAGGCGCTGGTGCTGATGGCATTAGCCTGGCACCAGGGACGCCAAAATGTCCGAGTTCTCTGGCGACGTCCCTGGCGACGGCTGTACTGGGTCGTGCTGGGTACGGTGGCGACCTGTCTGGTATGGCTACCGGTGCTGCTCAATTTCTACGGCAGCAGCCAGTCTTCCAATTTGGCCATTGACCTCAGCCAGCCCCTGCGGTGGCTAGATCCCATCGCCCAAATGCTGGCCGGGCTGATTTTTATGGTAATCACCCCCATTACCCACGCCCAGGGCGCGATCGGCGTTGGGGCTGTGGTGCTCTCGGTACTGCTGCTGCTGCCCCTGCTGCTGTGGCTGATCGTGCGGCTGGTCAGGGCTATACCCCTGGTGCGTCAGTCTGACTCAGGCCGGTTTGGGCTGTTTGCCATGGGCGGGTTTGTGCTGGCGGCGATCGCCCTCTTTTTTGCGGTCAGCTATGGCTTGGCCATGGATATCACCCGTGGCCATCGCTACAACGTCGTCTTTCACCCAGGGGTGATGGTGCTCTTGGGCGGTCTGCTGGCGGTTTACTGGCCAGAAAACAAGGGGACAGAAACCTCAGCGCGTGTGCCCTTTACCCGGTGGCTAATATCTGGGCGGCAGACCGTTCAGGCGGTCTGGTTAGCGGGGTTGGTGAGTACAATCTTTGTCGTTTCTAACCTAGCTTTTGCCAAATATTTTGCACCCGAACAGTTTATACGCACGGTTCAGGCCGAATCGACCTATCCTGTGGTGATGGGCTTTCCAAACCCAACTGAAGACAAGCCGACTGTCATTGGCATCGAGTTTCTTAGCATTGGCTGGGAAATTCAGCGCCACTTCAGCCCATCGGCCTCGGAAATGGCCTGGTCGGCGTCGCCCCAGTTTTTTATCTGGACTTTACCCAACCATCCCACCACGCCACCGGAGGAAAAACTGGCCGCCCTTTTGTCTGACCCGCCTCGCCCCTTTGATC
>JBARVK010000378.1:0-1841 GCA_049646225.1 Nodosilinea sp. | reverse complement strand
GTAGTGGGACGCCCTAATAGCCAAGTCAGGAAACCACCAAACAGAATTACAAAAAGCGAAACCGCATAAAAGCTAACAAATCCGTTTAACAACAACAGCCATCCCGTGAAGAGAAAGGCGAACGTGTTGTAAAAAATATGTCCCTTAGCGCGATTATCATGACCGCAGTCGTGAAGTAAGGGACTAGCCAGAATACCGAGCAAACCTACAAGCTTTCTGGGCTTGAGACCAAAAGCCTGAGTTATACCGCCGTTAAATACAAAGCGATTTAGCGTATGAATGATCCATGCAGCGGTTATCCAGCGACTAAGAAGCAGGAGGCGGTAAGGCCAATCAGGTACAACGTTAATGGCTACCGCTAAAGTCAGCAAAAACGGTAGATAAGTACGCAAACCCTGATACAGCATAAGCGATATGGTTAAGAGATTAACTCAGATGCTTTCTCGATAATCCCATAGCCGCTTAAATCGGCGGCACTGCTGGTAGGTCTGCTACTTCGCTAATCTGCTCCAGGCTGCTGGCCCTAAACTCAGTCTGGCCCAAAAAGCGCAGCGTCTCCTGATACATGGGCTTCCAGTAGGCGTTGCTCATGTTTTGGCTGCGCTCCAGCGGGTCAACCATCGGGTGGGGCACCAGGGCGGCGCTGGGGAAGGTATACAGGTAGTGGTTGTCGTAGCGCTTAAAGAGCGACGCGCAAGTCAGCGACTGGGCAAAACTCTGGTTGGTTTGAATATCGGCGGCGTCTTCGTTTTCGGTCAAAAGCATCAGCGTAGGCGTGGGCCGCAGAGCCGCCACATTGTCGGGTTTGCGCACAAAGGCCCCAAACTGGTTGGCGGCGGTAAAGCAGCCCAGCGGAAACTGTAGATCGTCCCAGCCAAACTCGCGGATGTCGAGCGGGCCAGCCAGGTTGACGTAGCGTTCGCGGGTTTCGCCATACACCTCCAGCAGCGGCGCAAAGGCCACCGCCTTGGCCACCCGCTGAGGATGGCGAGCCGCCAACGCCAGGGCCACCGCCCCGCCCACCGACAGCCCGACAGTGTAGATTGGCCCTGGCATGGCCTCTAGCTCGGTTAACCGAGCCTGGGCATCGCTCAGGTAGGCCAGGTGCGACGAGACAAAATATTGGTCAAACTCGGGGCTGTTCTCTCGCTCAATGGCCGCCATAATGTCGAGTAGGCGAGGCTCAATCTGGCGCAGGCGGGCAACTAGACCCATCATTTGAACCGGCGAGGGCGAGGCCATACCTCCCCCGCCAGTGGTTGCCATATTGGCCAAATAGGTTTGCAGTACCGGATCGGCGCTGACTTTTTGGCGCAGGGGAATCAAAATTTCGGGCTTGAGGTCAACCTGGGGCCAATACTGGTCGGGAATACAGTACGCATGCCCCGCCAGGGTGGCCTGGTACACATTGAAGCCGTTGCGAAACAGGTAGTCGGCCAGCCGCGACATCTGGTGGGGTTTGGCGCTAAACCCGTGGAACATCAGGACGGTGCCTTGAACCGGAGTACCGGCGGGGTGAAACAGGTAGTAGGGCAGCGCCCCCTGGCGGCGATCGGGGTGGCTGGCTAGGGTTTGAAGGTGGGCATCAATGCGCTGCTGCGTTGCCTGTAGCTGAGCGTCGGTCGGGGCTTTTGAGCTGGTAAGAAGCGTGACCATAGACCTTGGGGGGAAGGACGACTACACGATCGCGATCGCCGAAGGCCTGCGATCGCCTCTCTAGGCCTACAACGGCACCCGCTCAAATTCCAGACTAGATATAGCGATAGCCACGCAGGTCAAGACAGCATGCTAGGGCCGTCATTCCGGCGGTTGGGGGAATCCACTTTGGAGAACCTGCTCTC
>JBARVK010000377.1:0-7002 GCA_049646225.1 Nodosilinea sp. | reverse complement strand
TATCTGCCTACAAAGATGCTGCTGCCATTCCAGAATATGCTCGTTTTGGCCTAGCTGTCGCTAGAGCCGCCAACATCGTTGTTAACTATCCTGATCGCGATCAGCTCCTGCCCAATCGTCCAGCGACCCGGGCTGAGGTGGCGGCTTTTGTCTATCAGGCGTTGGTCAGAGATGGTAGGGCGCAACCTGTGGTAGCCGGTGCTCGCTGGAATAAAACACCAATCACAACCCTGCCAACAGCTGCGGAAGTGTTCAGCTTTAGCGCGGATGGGCAACGGCTACTTGCCCTGACCACCGACGGGGCCAAGCTCCAGGTTTGGAATACACAAACAGGCACGCTCGTTAAAGAGATTGCCGCTGGCGATCAGACTCGTTTTGACGGGGCGGCGATCAGCAAGGACGGGATGCAGGTGGCGGCGATCGCGCAAACGTCTCCCACCAACACCGTGGAACTAGCGACATGGACTATCGAGACAGGTCAGCCGTTGTGGAGAAAGACAATTAGCCCTGCCAATTCACCGATTGGTGGTAGTAGTCAGATTGCCTTTAGCCATGACAATCAGCGAATCATAACGTTTGTGAACCCATATCGAGACGGCGCTGCTGTGCCACAACTAGCTCTGTGGAACACGGCGAATGGTGAAGCGGTGCAATCTTTAGACACCAGCGGTAGATTTGCTGTTAGCCCCAATGGTCAATTTTTAGCCATTGAGATCTACCCGTATGATTCATCGGGTCGTGTAGACCTATGGCGACTCAATCAGAGCGGCATGTTTGAGTACGCTAGGACACTGCCACCTGAAGATGTCCTATTCTGGGGGATGAATATAGTCTTTAGAAACGATGGGTTGCTCAATGTGCTCACGCGATCGCCTTATGATGGACGGCTCGTCACTTGGAATCCACAAACGGGCACGCGCGTAACCAGCACTGAGCTACCGGCTGATCGATCTGATAGTGCCATTGGCCTAAGTCCAGATGGTGATAGCTTTTTTCTCGGGGGGCAGGTGGCTGGAGCGCGCTTGGGCAGTGTGAAAACGGGAGACGTTCAGGACTGGCCCAGTGGCTATGGCTATCGAGTTGCGTTTAGCGATCGCGGCAACTACCTAGCGATCCTGAACTATAACCCCGGTGAAGTATTTACCCTAGGTCGACCCACGCCATTCATTAGTATTTATGCCAAAACTGCGTATTAGAGGGTGTTTAAAGCGTGGGGTACTGTGGCACTAGTCACTGGCTGCTCCCCTTTCTAAGGGGTTATGTAAGCTTAAAGACCATCACCATGACCACGTTTGGCTGCGACACATCACCCAGATGGTGAGTCAAGATCTAACTACTGAAATGACTCATGAACCGCGATCGCCTAGAACAGATTCACGCCTCGGTTAGCCTTATTCTGGCCGACTCGGCCCTGCCGGGGGCGGCGATCGCGGCATACATTGACGGAGAGCTGGTACTCGAAACCAGCGTCGGGGCTCGCGATCTGCAGCGCACCGTGCCGCTCCCCGTCGATGCTCGCTTTTACATTTACAGCATTACCAAAACCCTGATTGCGGCAGCGATACTGCACCAGGTGAATACCGGACAGCTCGACCTGGAGGCCCCAATTCAGCAATACTGGCCAGAGTTTCCAATCGCCACCCCGATCACCCTGCGCCAGATTTTGAGCCACACCAGCGGTCTGCCCGACTACGGTGGGTTAGCGGCCTATCACGAAGCCGTGAAAGTGTCCCCTGGGTTTCCCTGGTCGAAGCAGGACTACTGGGATGTGGCCCACACCCACGGCCTGCGGTTTGCGCCGGGCACCGGCTGGGCGTACTCCAATATTGGCTATCTGGCACTCAAAAATCTGCTAGAGCGAACAACAGGGCGATCGCTCCAGAAAAGTCTAGACGCGCTATTTTTTAGGCCCCTAGAGCTAGTTCACACCTCTGTAGCTACCACCCTGGACGATGCCGCAGATCTGACGCCTGGCTATACTCAGGCCTTGGGCGGCGATGAGATGCTAAACATGACGCAGCGCTACCATCCCGGCTGGGTGTCTCACGGGGTGGTCATCTCTACAGCCTCAGAGCTGGCGGCTATGATAGATGCGTTATTTAGCGGGCAAATTCTAGAGTTGTCCCTGGTGAATGCCATGGCTCAGCCGATTCACAGCCTGGGGCCGCATTCACCTTTGCAGAATGTGGCCTGCGGGCTAGGCCTGTTTATCGATACGGCCTCTCCCTATGGCTCGGTCATGGGGCACAGCGGCGGTGGGCCAGGCTACTCAACGGCGGCGTTTCATTTTGCTATGCTGGCGGGCAGCCCCACAACGATTGTGGCTGCAACTAACCAGGACGGTGACAACGTTGGGGTGGATATAGCCTACGCCGTAGCCCGCGCGCTCGCTGAGGTGTAACCGATTGCTACAAACTGTTGGGCATTGGGAATTCTCCACAGCCAGTGGGAAAGCTAACGCTGTGAACGCTAGGTCTGCCCCCGGAGATGTTGTATGAATGCCAAACGCGCCCCCCGCAGAATTTTTCCCAAAGTGAGCACGATGCCACGGCAGCAGACCGAAGCCGCCCAGTACCTCGACATGTACAAGCTCACGGTTGAGAAAAAGCGCCTACAGCAAGAGCTAGAGTACATCGATGAACGGCGGCAGCGACTGTGCGATCGCCTCGACGAAATTAACCGAGAAACCGAAGGCCTCGATGCCCAGGCCACTATATTGCGCCAGCCTGCTCAACCTTCTACCATCGCCAAGCCGCCGGGGATGAATTTTGCCCCCACCGCCAATGTGTACCTACCCGAGCGCAGCAGTCGCCAGGCCCCCGATGACTACAGCACGCTGATGCTGGACTATTAGGTAGAGGATGGATGGGTGGTGAACTTACCCTATGCCTAGCCGCTAAAATAGGGTGATGAAGCGTCTTTTGCTCCTCCTCATTCACGGCTACCGACGGCTAATTTCGCCGCTGTTTCCGCCTACCTGTCGGTTTAGCCCCACCTGCTCGCAGTACGCACTGACGGCGATCGAGCGGTTTGGCCCGGTGAAGGGAAGCTGGCTAGCGGCGCGACGAATCACGCGCTGCCATCCGTTTCATCCCGGCGGTTACGACCCGGTACCGGAGGGAGTGGCGGAGGCGGAAACAGTTGGGGAGTAGATCCGGTAGTAGGGTGCATCCGCGCCAACGATGCACCGCTTGAGCATCCCCTAATGCAAGAAATGCCGCACGCCGGTCATGGCCATGATTAAGCCCAGCTCGTTGGCGGCTTTGATCGAGTCGTCATCGCGACGGCTGCCGCCAGGCTGCACCAAGGCGCGAATGCCAGCGGCGGCGGCGGTGCGAACCGAATCGTCAAAGGGGAAGAAGCCATCGCTGGCCAGCACCGCGCCCTGAGCTTTTTCGCCTGCCTGGGCTAGGGCAATGCTGACTGAGCCCACCCGGTTCATTTGCCCGGCTCCAATGCCTAGAGTCTGCTGCTGGTGAGTCACCACGATCGCGTTTGATTTCACATGCTTGACTATGCGCCAGGCAAACAGCATTTCGGCTAGCTCGGCCTCGCTGGGTTTGGCCTCGGTGACGATTTGCCAGGTGGCGGGGTCGTCGCGGTAGGTGTCAGGGGCTTGGAGAAGGAATCCGCCCGCGATCGCATTCACGACCTGCTTTGGCCCGGTTGACAAATCCTCTAGCACCAGCACCCGCAGATTTTGCTTTTTGCCAAGCACCTCACGCGCGGCATCGTCGCACCCCGGCGCGACGATGCATTCCAAAAACGTGCCGGTCAGCTGCTGGGCCGTGTCGGCATCAATGGCGCGGTTGAGCACCACAATGCCGCCAAAGGCCGAGACATCGTCGGCATCGTAGGCGCGGCGGTAGGCGCTAGCCAGATTGTCGCCCATCGCCACGCCGCAGGGGTTGGTGTGCTTGAGCACTGCCGCTGCGGGGCGATCGCTGGGGAACTCAGCAATAATTCGCCGCGCTGCCTCCAGATCGACCAGGTTGTTGTAGCTCAGTTCTTTGCCCTGAAGCTGCTCGGCCCCAGCCCAGCCCGTGGGAATTGATCCGGTTCTATACCATGCCGCCGTCTGGTGAGGGTTTTCGCCGTAGCGCAGGGTGGCCTGCTGCCGACCCGTTAGCGCCCACTGCTGAGGTAGGGCGTCGGCTTCGCTGGTTGCTTTGGTCAGGTAGGTGGCGATCGCCTGGTCGTAGCTGGCCGTATGCCAAAACGCGGCCCGTGCACATTCCTGGCGAAAGGCTAACGGCACCTGTCCCTCGCTTGCTCGCAGCGCATCCAGGTACGGCTCGTACTGCTTGGCGCTGCACAGCACCGTCAGGTGGGCGTGGTTCTTCGCCGCTGCCCGTAGCATAGCTGGCCCACCGATATCGATATTTTCAATGGCATCGGCCATGGTCACGCCGTCTTTGGCGATCGTTTGCTCAAAGGGGTAGAGATTCACCACCACCAGATCCAGCGGGCGAATGCCGTTGTCGGCCAGGTCTTTTTGATCTTCAGCCAGGTCTTGCCGCGCTAAAATGCCGCCGTGAATCTTGGGGTGCAGCGTTTTCACCCGTCCGCCAAGGATTTCGGGCGAGCCGGTGTAGTCTGACACTTTGGTAACAGGGAGATCCGCCGCTGCGATCGCCTTAGCCGTACCGCCGCTGCTAATCAGGTCAAAGCCAAACTCCTCTACCAGGGCTTTGGCCAACTCCACCAGCCCGGTTTTATCCGAAACGCTTAACAGTGCCAGGCGCGCCATAGCTCTCTCATCCCCAAATTTGCAGACCCTATACTATCCCGAAACCGCTCATCCCCCCCATTCACCCATCTACCCATCCACATCCTCCTATGGCACCATAGCAATGCCTTCCCCATCACAGGAGAATTTCTCATTGCTCAATTCAAACCTGGGTGGGCCACTACTATGGGCGGCGATGGTAACAAAAAGGCCAGAGCTAAAGTCGCAGCGACTGCTGCTGCGCCTGGGGACAACCGAAGATATTCCGGCGATTGTGCAATACTACCAGCTTAACCGCGTTCACCTAGAACCCTTTGAGCCGCAGCGTCCGACCAACTTCTACACCCATGATTTTTGGCAATCTGTGCTGGCAGCCAGGGAAAGTGAATTTCGCAGTGGGCTTGCCGTCAAGCTGTTGATTTTTCTTCAGGCTGACCCCAATCAACCGATTGGCACCATTAACCTCAACACCATTGTGCGAGGAGCACTCTACGGAGCCACCCTCGGGTACAGTCTCTCAGCGCAGCATCAGGGCCAGGGCTATATGACCGAAGCGGGGCAGCGGCTTATCGCCTACGCCTTTGAGGAGCTCAACCTGCATCGCATGATGGCCAACTACATGCCCCACAACCACCGCAGCGCCAACGTGCTCAAGCGATTGGGCTTTCAAATCGAAGGCATTGCTCGCGACTACCTATTTATTAATGGGCAGTGGCAAGACCACGTGCTGACGAGCTTGATCAACCCCGATTGGCAACTGACAGACCTGTAGAAGGCCACGCACAGGTCAATCGAGTTACGTCAATGTTCATGGTGAATCGAAGTTTGCTAAGTTCCGATGAACGGCCTCAGCGCTGCGGTAATGGTGCTTAGGGCAGTGGGCATTTTAGCCCTATCAGGGTGCGAGCCAGAGACCTACAGTCAGACCGTTGACTCGAATCGCCATTGGCGGCAGTACAGGGTCTGGTTCCGTTAAAGGTAGTTTGATTTGCCAGCTACGTACCCAACTTCAATGATATTTGACCGCATTTTAGAAGATGTGCTGGGCTTTATTCGTCGCCTGCTGTGGTGGCGCGAGTACGAAACCGAGTCAGTTAATAAGCCTTTTCAATCCATGCAGCTCATTCCGGGGGAGTTTGGCATGATCTCGCTAGTGGAGGGTCGAGATACCCCCAGGGCTGTGCGCAGCTGGATTTATTCGCCCAAGCGGTGCGATTTAAATGCAACAATGCCCGTTGTGCGCACCCCCCATGACGATCTCCATATCTATCTCGACTTTTTAGGTTCGCTGCCCAATTCAGACTCGCCTAGGGCACAGCAGGAGCGGCAAATGCGTCAGCAACAGCGCCGTATGGGTGAAAAAGTCTATACCCATCGCGTTCAGATTTTAAGAGCCAGCCACTTTCTTAATCAACACGGCTTTTACGACTATGAACTGCTCTACTGGGAAGACTTTGATTTCTACTGGCCGGGCCGTCAATCGCCGGAGTTCTTGGCCAGACTGGCGGTGGATAAACTGGCATATCACTGCCTCAGCCACACCAACGCCTTAAACGTTTTGCCGGAAGACTGGTCTGCCCTGCTGTGGTCAATCTGGAAGACGATCAGGGCTTGAGGCGATCGCTTCCCAAGTCATAACCCTACGACCGCTAATACCCGTTGCGATCGCAGGGCTATCATCGAGGATTTGGGAACTTAAGCCGCCTGGCGCTTGGGGCGTTTGCGCTCAGATTTTTTCTTCAGGCCGATCGCCTGGGCTTCGTTGCTGTCGGAGCCAAACTGGCCGCGCACGCATTCTTTCATGGCGATTACGGCGTTGTGAAACTCCCACTCAGCGAGGCGGGCGGCGTCGGTGGCGGCTTTGGCGATCGCGAGCTTTTCGGTTTCGGCCTGCTGGCGAACGCGCATTTGGTCATAGGCCAGCTGCAGCGCGTCGGGGGTTGCTTCGACACGGACGGTGCTGTAGGTGGGGATGGTGCCGAGGCCGTGGAGGGAGTCGATATCTTTGTCGAGAATGGCGGGCCGCAGGCGGCGGCTGGTGTCGGTAGCGGGCATAGTGCACTCCTGTTTTAAGAGTTAGGAATAGTAGCATTTGGGCGATCGCGCGGCAGGTTATAGCCTGGCGTAAGGATAAAATGCCCGCTTGTGAGGGCGATCGCGCGATCGCTCCAAAAGTTTTTTACCAAAGGGCGATCGCCTGTGCCAATCAAGCTTGAGATTGCCGTCTAACAGGTAGGCTGTCACGACATGTATTCCTGGAAGTCTTCTAGAGG
>JBARVK010000376.1:0-9490 GCA_049646225.1 Nodosilinea sp. | reverse complement strand
TATTGTTGCGACTGGGGTTAAGAACGGCTCTATTTTGCGGGGCAGCGAAATGGAGTGGCGGCCCCAGGACGACGTGTTAATTATGCGCGACCAAATTACTGGCACTCATCCACAGCTGCGGGCCGCTGCCGATGAAGCTCGGGTGTTTAACCGCGACAATCGTATGGAGCTAAAGGGCAACGTGGTCGCGAGCACCGTCGTCGCTGATCCTCAGATCGACCCTTGGATCAAGCTCCAGGCTAAAGAGCTGACCTGGTTTTGGGATGAGGAGCGGGTTGAGAGCGCTCAGCCCCTGCGGGTCGAGCAGTTTAAGCAAAATGCCATTACCGATGTCGTTACGGGGCAGCGCGGCTCCTTAGACTTGGCCGAGCAGCTAGTTGCCCTGCGGGGCCAGGTAGCGATGCAAATGTTGGAGCTACCCCTCAACATGACCAGCGAAGCCCTCGATTGGCAAGTAGACGATGAGCAGGTGGCCGTTAACCAGCCCCTAACTTTGGTACATCCTGAAAACAAAATAAGAGTCACGGCCCGCCGGGGCCAGATGAATCTGGCCGAACAGCAAATCGTGCTCTCCCAGGATGTGGTAGCGGTGGGCGAAACGAACCAGACCCGTATGACTAGCGATCGCCTCAACTGGAATGTTGAAACCCAAACGGTCGTGGCTGAAGGTCAGGTCAACTACCGCCAGGTTGACCCTGACATTAATCTCAATGGCTCCCGCGCCGTGGGCCGCCTCGACGACCAAACTGTCGTAGTCGACGGCGGTCGCGTCGTCACAGAAATTGTGCCGAACTGACCCTACTACGCTCACCTATGCCGCTAACCTGCCAATCTCTCCTGCAAACCCACCCCGCCGCCTGGGAAAAAGCCACTACCCATCCCTTCCTGGTCGGCTGCCATAGCGGCACCCTGCTGCCCACCCAGTTCAACACCTGGCTGGGGCAAGATTTTTTGTTTGTTAAAGCCTTTACCCGCATGGTGGGCCGCATCCTGGGAGCGGCCCCCGACGACCATATCGACGGGCTGCTGGCGGGGTTGGGTGCCCTCAAAGACGAGCTGCTGTGGTTTGAGGCCAAGGCCGCAGAGCGATCGCTCAACTTGGCAACCCCAGCCCAGACTACCTGCCAGCGCTACTGCGAATTTATGGCCAGCCTGGCGATCGCACCCTACCCGGTTCAAGCCACTGCCCTGTGGGCGATCGAGTATGCCTACAACCAGGGCTGGCAACTACCTGGTCCCATGCCCGAGCCCTATACCGAGTTTGCCGATCGCTGGGGCAACCCCGGTTTCACCGACTACGTTCGTCTGCTGGCGGCCCAGGCCGACGATGCCCTCGCCGCGGCCAACTCTACCGTTTCGGCCCAGGCTGAAACCGCCTTTCTGCGCGTTGCCGAACTGGAGGCCGCCTTTTGGCAGATGGCCTTTGTCTCAGGGGAGGGTGGGGCGCTAGAGGGATAAGGAGCTGGGGAGATGAGGGGATGGAGAACTCCCAATCTTGCAACAGCGGCCTTATCCCCTCACTTAACCCTCTTCCCCCGACTCTGCTAATCTGGCCCGATGCTGCAATACGGCTTGACGAAACCCCAGTACCACCAAAATATTCGATAGCGTTAAAAACGCCTCGGCGCTGCCGTGCAGCCAGTCAACATTGGCCAACTCTTCACCCAGCCCCACCTTGGCATAAATACCCGCTGGAATGGTCACAGCTACAAACACCAGCAGGGCGGAGAATCCGGTCAGCGCCAGCCGGGGAGTTTCTTGGGTGCGGGTCAAAAACCAGAGAAACCCCAGGTAGGGGAATAGGGACACAGCGAAGAGGGTGTTTTTGTCGAGCATGGGGGGGTGGAGGCTGAGCGATTGAGGAGTGGGCTAAGAGGGTAAAGATTGAGGGGTCTTACCGAATCCTATCTGGTTGCACAAGGTTTATAGGGGCATTGCAAGGCAGTGCCCCGAGGAGATTCCTATTGTGAACATACGTTGCTGTGCCGCCAAATCCACCAGGCCGCTAGACATAGGGTGCAGTTGCCAATCACAGTCATGGCCGCCTGGAGAGTGACCAGCCAGGCTAGGTCAGGGGCGTTGTCAAACAAGTGCCAGGTGCAGGCGGCCATAGCGCTGACCAGGGCTGGAAACATGCCAATCGCCAGCCACCGCCATACCGGGCGCTCGGTCACTGTGGCAAATTGCCAAATAAACCACATCGCCGCCATCCATTCCAGCACACTTGAGATATGAATCATCCAGGTCGGTATCGAGAGGGCGTGCATGGGGTTCAGGGCGTAACAACAGCCTCTATTGTAGAGAGGTCGGTGTAATGGCGTATAGCCAATGATGGCGAGGGCCATAACTCACAGTTGAACTGAGGGCAGGTGGAGAATGCGAGCGGTTTTGTGTGGCTACTACGGCATGGGCAACGGCGGTGACGAAGCGCTGCTGGCCACCCTGCTGCAAATGCTGCCCTCGACGGTGACTCCGGTGGTGCTGTCGGGCAACCCGGTCGAAACCGCAAAGCGCTATGGCGTTGAGGCGGTACCCCGCAAAGCGCTAGGGCCTGTAATTCGGGCGCTGCGAGGAGCCGATGTGTTTATCTGGGGAGGCGGTAGCCTGCTACAGGATGCCACTAGCCTACAAAACCCAATCTACTACGGCGGGCTGATGGCGATCGCCCAGTGGTTAGGCCTCAAAACTATTGCCTGGGGTCAGGGCATTGGCCCGCTTCAGCATCCCCTCAGCCGAGGGCTGGGGCACTATGTTCTGGGCCACTGTGATGCCGTTAGCGTGCGCGACAGTGGCTCAGCCGCCTGGTTGGCCCGGTGGCAGGTGCCTGGTATGCAGGCTCCCGATCCGGTGTGGGCCCTAGAGTCAGCACCTGTGGAAGGTCTATGGAATCTGCCTGCCCCCCGCGTTGCGGTGGCCCTGCGTCCTCACCCCTGGCTAACCGAACGCCACCTCGACCAGTTCACCCAGGCTCTAGCCTCATTTCAAGCGGCGACCCAAACCTGTCTGCTGCTGGTGCCGTTTCAGCCCAGCAAAGATTTGCCCCTGGCCGAGTACATTCAGCCTCGGCTGCCCGGCCCTAGCCAAATTTATACCTTGAGTGACCCCCATCAGCTCAAGGGGCTATTTCGTGGGGTGGATATGGTGATTGGCATGCGTCTGCACGCCCTGATCATGGCGGCAGCTGAGGGCTGTCGCTGCTTTGGGCTGAGCTACGATCCCAAGGTCAGCCAGCTGATGGCCGATCTCAACCTGCCGGGATTTAACCTCAAACCTGAGGCCGCCGATCACCGCTGGCCAGAAACCCCAGAGCAGATCACAAAAACCTGGCTAGAGATCTACGCCAACGGCGACCCGCTGACTCCGGATCAGATCACGTCTAAGGTCGATCGCGCCCTGATGCACAGAGATCTGCTGCACGATGTGCTCACACCGCTGGTCAATTAGCCCAGGGCCTTCTCAATGGCTGCCTTGAGGTCGGGGTCGTTGGGCGGGGTTTTAGGATCAAAGCGGGCGGCGACGTCACCGTCACGCCCAACTAAAAACTTGCCAAAGTTCCAGCTAATATCGTCTCCCTCACCCACCAAAAATTGATAGAGGGGGCTGCGGTTAGGGCCATTGACGTCCTGCTTTTCGAGCAGGGTGAAGTCAACGTCATACTTACTCTTGGTAAAGTCTTTGATTTCCTCAGGGCTGCCGGGTTCCTGCTGGCCAAACTGGTTGCAGGGAACACCCACAATCATTAGGCCGCGATCGCCGTAGGCTTTATTGAGCTCGACTAGGCCGTTGTATTGAGGGGTGAGTCCGCACTTGCTGGCCACATTCACAAAGAGAACGACTTTGCCAGTCAGTGACTCAGAGTCCAGAGGAGCACCGTCTAGGGTGGTTAGGGTTGAAGGAAGAGGCATAGGGAGTAACTGTCTGCACAATGTTGTTATTATCGACCATGCGATGGCGATCGCTGGGTGTTGTGGCAGAATGTTGCAACTTTCTGAGCCTAGCGATCGCCCTGCTCGGCCTGCCATACGGCTTCTAGGGTAAAGGGGAGGGCAGCCGACTCTACCGAGATCGAGTCAATACCCCAGGCCACCAAATCGGCAATCAGTTCGGGATGGCGCACGGGTGCCTGGCCACAAATCGAGCAGATCAGGCCGCAGCGGTGGGCCTCCCGAATTAGGTGGGCCATGGCCAATCGCACGACGGGATGGCGTTCGTCGTAGGCAGAAGCCAGAATGGGCTGATCGCGATCGACGGCCAGCAGCAGCTGCGTCAAGTCATTGGAGCCAATGGCGATGCCCTGTACCCCGGCCTGGGCGTAGGCAGGCAGTAAAAACAGCACTGACGGGACTTCGGCCATGATCCACAGGGCAAACCCGTCCCAATCGAGTAGACCGGCCCGCTCAATGCGCTGGCGGCAGGCAATCACCTCTTCGACGGTGCGCACAAAGGGCAAAATCAGCTGTAGCGTACCGTAGCCCGCCCGCTGCAGGGTCGCCAACGCCCCCAGCTCAACTTGAAACAGACGATCGTCAACCTCGTAGCTGAGGGTGCCCCGTAGGCCCAGCATGGGGTTGGGCTCCACGGGCGGGCTACCCCTTAGGGCCTGCCATTCATGCGATCGCAGATCTAGACTCCGGTAGCGCAGAGGCTTCGACCCCAGAGCCTGGGCAATCGGCTCTAGCTGCTGCACTAAAAGGCTTTGCAGCTCGGACTCCTGCCCCTGGTTGACCCAGTCCCATGGGTGTCGCCCGTCCAATACATCGAGCAGCAGCCACTCCGATCGCAGCAGGCCAATGCCGTTGGCGTAGTCTAGGGGCAAGTTAGCCAGCTGCCGGGTCTGGCTGAGGTTAATCATGACCTGGGTCTGCAACCGCTGGTAGCGAGCTTTGTGCTGGGGCGACAGGGCGGCAGCCTGAGCAGTCGACGTTGGGAACTGAGCCAGAGCCGCTTGACCCTGCTGGTGAGCCGCCACCTCATCGGTAAGGCCGTAGACAACCCCGCGATCGCCATCGAGCCAGAGCACCATGCCGGTTTCTAGCAGCTGAGTTGCCTGGGGTGCCCCCACCACCGCCGGAATGCCGACCTCCCGAGCCAGAATGGCGGCATGACAGGTCGCTCCACCCCGCTCGGTCACGATGCCCGCTACCGCCTGCAGCTGCAAAAACACGTCGGGCTGGAGGTCGGGCAGCACCACGACGCAGCCTGACGGCAAGATCTTGGGTAAATCTCCAGGCCGGTTGGCGACCACCGCCACGCCCTGAATCCGCCCGCCTGCGGCCCCAATACCGCGCACGACGGTGCTGGCCGCAGGCAGCAGAGGCGGCTGGGCTGGGGGCCGAGCAGAGGCCACCGGAGTGGGAACTGCGGCCCTGGCCGCTGGGTCACTCCAGGGAGCCGCCTCGGTGATCATCAGGATCGATTGGTCGGGGTTGGGGCCAGGGTGCAGCAACCACTCCAGGCGCACGCCGTCACTGCCCAGGGCCGCCTGGGCCAGATCGGCCAGGTGCACGAGACGGGTCAGCTGGGCCGTCCCCAGGGGCGGGTGTAAATCGGGGCGATCGCGCTCAACGATCTGAATCGGCTGGGCCACAGCGGCGGGGCGGGAGCGGTATTTAGAGGCTGGCATGAGCTGGTAAATGCGTTCCTGATATCCCGGTTCCCAGGTCGCTGTGGCTATTTTGCTGCGGCTAGTGCGGCAGCAGGTCGGAACCGCTTCCCCCTGGGTCAACGCCAGCCCCAGCCCGGCCACAGCCGTCACCGTAATCTGCCCCTGCTCTAGGGTTAGGGTACCTGATGCGATCGCCGGGTAGACCGGCATCACCAGGGTGGCTAGGCTGAGGTCACGCAGGCGTTGGCAGTACCGTTGCCAGACCGGCAGGCAGCGAGCCGTCAGCGCCTGGCTCCAGAACTGCGGCAGCACCTGGGGTAGAGCGGTTAAGTCAACCTCAATATGGGCCGGCAACAGGCCCTGGCTAACCAGCACTGGCGGGGTGGCCCAGTCCAATGAGCCCTCTGATAACTCTTCGAGCCCCGGCGCGTTTACCCACAGCGATGCGCGCAGCATCCAGGCAGCGGGGATAGTATCACTGATCTGAGAAAAATCTAGCCCACCCGCCGGGGCGATCGCCGGTATCGACCGCATGGCTTGCTGCCACCGCTGACTGTACTGCTGCAGAGTTTGAAACCCGTGCTGGCACACCAGCGTCAGCCGATCGCCCGCCGGTTCTGGCCACGCCATCTGCTCTAGACTGCGGTGCCAAGGCACAGCCGTTAGTACCCCGCCCTGGGCCACTGGCAATCCCTGCTGCTTGAGCAGACCCAAGTAATAGGCTTTATGACCGACCTCTCGCAGGTCAGCTAAACGTAGGTCATCCAGTTGCCGAAACCAGGTCATACCAGCGGTAAAAGGCTAGCCCTCACCAAAAACCAGCCTGAGGGAGATGGCCAATATTATTTGGTTCTGAATGAGTGCTTATGACAGCTCCGGCGGGGCGGTCTGGGCAACATTGGCTCGAATCTCAAAAGCACGGGACCAACCTGCGATCGCCAGTGAGCGGTTTATTCAAGTCAAGATCTTATACCTACAAATTCTACGCCATGGCGATCGCCTTAGCCGCCTGCCCAAAGACCTAGACCCGCCCAAATACCAATCAAATTCGTATTTTCACCCTCGCCTCCGCTGCCGGTCTTCGCCACAATAGACCCACCAGCGCTCGCCCGCAGCTCTGCCTACGTCTTGCCGGGCCATATCCATGCACCACTTGTCATCCTCCCCGCCCTGGTTAAGCCAGGGCATGCGGCAGCTGCTCAGCCTGTTTCTGGCCAGCCCATGCCCGCTTTGTCAGCGGTCGACCCCGGCAGTACTCTGCCCAAGCTGCTGCCGCCAGGTGCGGCAGTGCCAGACCTCAACCCCCTGCGATCACAGCACAGCAGACTTCACGGTCGTCACCTGGGGGCACTACGAGGGCAGCCTGCGCCAGATTATTAGCAGCCTGAAGTACGCGGGCCGCCCTGAAGTAGCAGAGTTTTTGGGCACCGAACTAGGGCAAACCTGGCGCGATCGGGGCAGGTCAGAGCCATCGCCAGGGCCGGTGGCGATTGTGCCCATCCCGCTGCACCCCACCAAGCTACAGCAGCGCGGCTTTAACCAAGCCGACCTGCTGGCCCGGTGGTTTTGCCGTTCAACCCGACTGCCCCTACACAGCGATGTTCTGCGGCGGGTTCAGGCCACCCAGGCACAGCACAGCCTCAGCCGTCTGGCTCGCCAGCAAAACCTGGCCCAGGCCTTCGCCGTAGACCCTAAGCGGGCGATCGCCCTGCGTCAGACTACGGTGTGGCTGCTAGACGATATTTTTACTACCGGAGCAACGGCTCAGGCAGCAGCTCAAACCCTGCGGCGCAGCGGCATTGCCGTAGCAGGCATTTGCACCGTGGCCCGGGCGATCGCCTGGAATGCCAGCATCTCACCCTCAGGACAGATTAGCCGCAACCTGAAATAAGCGAATATTTATAATCGTTCAAAAATCCTTCGACCTTGCCGCATTGAACGCCCAGTGCACTAGTATAAATCTAAAGAAATTATTAACAACTGCTATGAACCCTCAGCTTCTACGACACCTGTGGTCTCTGGTAGAACGGTCGCAGAGCAGTCATCTTCTCGCCCTAGATGACAGCAGCCTAGTCTGTTGGCTGTTAGAACAGTTTACCGGGCAGCAGTCTATCAACCAAACCGAAACTGACCAGCTTCACGGCTACATTCGCGCCAAAATCCCTTTAATTCGCGACCTGGCCCAAGAGCGTTAGTCCGAAATCGCTAGCCCAAACTCTTCCACAGCCAAGCTAGCCTAGGTTGCACCGTGGCCAGCCACGAACGGATCCACTTAGTTTGACCCTCCCTCTGCTATATTGTCATCTTTGATACAAAAGGAAAACTCAAACCGTTGGAGTGTTAAGCAAGTGCAACACTCTCGGTTCAAAAAGAGTGTATATATTGCAGTGTTTTTTGTGAGTGAGGATCAATGTATGCGTAAGTGGGGTTTACTCGCAGCTGCCCTGGGGTTAACGATGACCGCCTGTGGTGGCGGAACCACGACCACTGCTGGTGAGGGGGGGGCTGCCACAGCCGGTGGCAGTCGTTTAGATGCTGTAAAAAATCGAGGCCAACTCGTCTGCGGCGTAGATGGCGGCATTCCGGGTTTTAGCTTTGTAGATGAAAGCGGCACCTACTCTGGAATCGACGTAGACGTATGTAAAGCCGTAGCTGCTGCTGTGCTAGGCGATGCCGAAGCCGTCGAGTTCCGCCGTTTAGACTCTACGGAGCGCTTTACGGCCCTTTCGGGCGGTGAGGTAGACATGCTCTCCCGCAACACCACCTGGACCGTTAGCCGCGATACCAGCGTAGGGCTTGAGTTTGCGCCGACCACCTTTTACGATGGCCAGGGCATGCTGGTGCGAACCGACAGTGGTCTTGAGAGCCTCGAAGACTTCGCTGGCAAGGCAATTTGCGTTGAGACTGGCACCACCACCGAGCTTAACCTGACTGACCAAATGCGCCAAATCGGGGTCGACTTTGAGCCGGTTGTCTTTCAGGATGCTGATGCGGCCTACGCCGCCTATGCCGAAGGTCGCTGCGAAGGCATGACCTCCGATAAGTCACAGCTGGTGGCTCGCCGCAGCACGCTACCTAACGCTGATGATCACGTTCTGCTCGATGTGACCATGTCAAAAGAGCCCCTTGGCCCAGTGACCGTAAATAACGATTCCGCCTGGTTCGACGTCGTCAAATGGACCACCTATGGGCTAATTCAGGCCGAAGAGTTTGGCATTACCGCCGACAACGTTGCCACCTTTGAGGGAACTGAAAACCCTGATATCGCTCGCTTCTTGGGTGCTGAGGGTACCTTGGGTACCGATATGGGCTTGCCCAACGACTTTATGGTGCAGGTCATTAGCCAAGTTGGTAACTACGGCGAAATCTATGAGCGTAACGTGGGGCTAGACTCTCAATTTGCGCTAGAGCGCGGACAAAACGCGCTGTGGACTGATGGGGGCTTAATGTACTCTCCTCCGTTCCGTTAGGCTATGTAGCTAAAGCTTGGGGCAGAGCCCTGCCCCTGGCTAGCGTTTAACACCTGAAATGAAAAAAGCGCAGCTAGACTGCGCTTTTTTTATAAATCCTTGTAACAAATTGAACTTTTCTTGACATCCTTCTTAGATTATTTTGCTTACAGCTTGCACATGATTTAGCGTCGGTGACACAGATGGCCCACGATAGTGGCAGTCAACCCTTCAATCTGAAGGCAATGCTGCGAGACGAGCGCTTTTGGAAAATTGCCTTCCAGGTAATTACCTTGCTCGTCGTCATTCTTCTGCTCAGCTTTTTTCTTCGCAACCTAAACCGCAACTTGATCCAGATGGGTCGGGCGTTTGGCTTCAGCTTCTTGCTGAACCCAGCCGGGTTCAGCATTGGCGAGAGTCTGATTCAGTACCGCCC
>JBARVK010000375.1:0-3947 GCA_049646225.1 Nodosilinea sp. | reverse complement strand
TCGCTGGGCTGTCGGCTATTCCTCCAGAGCGAGTAGGACCCAGTGGTGAGTACGATTACTACGGGCTGGCCAAGCGCATTCAGCTCAGTTTTTGCGATCGCGTAGGCCGGACCGCAGTTCGACAGCTGACGGTAAAACAGCGGGGCTCAGCGGTCATTCTTAGCGGCCAGGTAGACACCCTTAACCTGCTCGATCAATTGGTCGAGCTAGCCCTACAGTCAGAAGGTGCTACCCATGTGGAAGTGCACGATGTACAGGTCAGCCGTTTAGAGCTGCCCCAGCCGGTCAGGGTGGCTTAGATTACGGGTTTGGTGCTGTCGTTAACCGCTAGCCGCAGGGCAGACAGGGCTAAAATGACTAAAAATAGCGCTAGCCCAATAGTGCAGGCATAGCTAATTTCAAACTTTTGAAAGGCCTGCTCATAAATGTAGTAGACCACGGTTTTAGAGCTGCTGCGCGGCCCCCCCTGGGTCATGATGTAGACTTCCTCAAAGACTTTGGTGGCGGCGATCGCAGAAATCACCCCCACTAGCACCAGGTAGGGTCGCATCAGCGGCAGGGTAATATCCCAGTGGCGACGCCAGCCGTCAGAGCCATCCAGGGCTGCTGCCTCGTAGAGATCTTGGGGAATGCCCTGTAGCCCCGCCAGGTAGATCACCATGTAGTAGCCCAGTCCCTTCCACACCGTCACCGCCATCACGCTAAACAGCGCCAACGCCGGGCTAGTCAGCCAGGGAATACCGTTCTCGGTGAGACCCAAACTTTTTAACACCTGGTTAAACAGGCCCGTCTCGGCGTAGAGCCAGCGCCAGGCAATGCCCGCCACCACCATCGACACCACCACGGGCGAATAGTAGGCCACCCGCAGCCAGTGAATGCCCCTGAGCTGCCGATTAACTAAAATCGCCAGCCCCAGCGGCGCAAAGGTCAAAATGGGCACCACCCCAGCGAGGTAAACTAGCGTATTGCGCACCGTCTGCCAAAAGATCGGATCGCGCGCCAGCCGCCGCAGGTTGGCGGTGCCTACCCAGGTCGGGGCCGCCGTCAGGTCAACGCCAAAGGTGGTAAAGCTTAGGTAAAAGGCCCGCAGCGCTGGCCAAAATACCGATATCCCCAGGGCCGCCAGGGCGGGTAGGAGAAATAGGTACGGTATTAGCCGTCGAGGAATGGCAACGGCGAACGGCCATTGCTTATGCGATCGATTGCGGGGAAATGCGGTCATGAAACACTGAGCACAGCTAAAAGCCCGTAGTTAGAATAGCTCAGAGTGTCTGCCGACAGGTTAGAAACCGGGTTTCTCGGCGCAGAGTTAAGCCGCTCTAGACCAAGTCGGACGCAGAATCCCGGTTTCTCAGCAGTCATCCCCCGTTTCTACCCCAGCAGTGGTGTCAGATCAAGATGCTCACTCACGGCTTCGGTCAGCTCATTGAGCACCGCCTCGCGCTGTTCGCGGTAGTTGGGGATACCCGTGGGCAGGGACCCCAGACCCCGCTGCTGGCGCAGGCGGTTGAGCCAGGCCCGCCGCCAGGGACCGTTGTCGAAGAGGCCGTGCAGGTAGGTACCCCACAGCGACTGGCTCTCGTCGACCACGCCCAGGCTGCGGTCTTCAAACAAAAACTCAAACTTGTTGCCCTTCTCGTCTTTGCCGTCAGAGAGCAGCAGTTGGGTGCGGCCCTGGTGCAGCTCGTAGCCCGACACCGGCAGCCCCTCCTGGGGGAAGCGCGAGCTAACGGTGCGCTGGCGAGCAATTTTTTGCTGGGTGATCACCGTGCGCAGCGGGAACAGGTCGAGGCCGGGGAAACGGCCCTCGTGGCCCTCGATACCTTCAGGGTCGGCCAAAAACTGGCCCATCATCTGAAAGCCACCGCAGACGCCCATGACGGTGCCCCCGGCGGCCACGTAGTTTTGAATTTCTTCGGCCATGCCGGTGCGCTGCAAAATCAGCAGGTCGGCAATAGTGGTCTTGGTGCCAGGAATGATCACCGCATCGGGGTAGCTGAGCTTTTCTTTAGGGCTGAGGTAGACGACCCGCACGTTGGGTTCGGCCTCCAGCGGGTCGAAGTCAGTAAAGTTAGAAATGCGGGGCAGGCGAATGACGGCAATGGTGATATCGGCCTGTTTTTTGCTGCCGGGGGTGCGATCGAGCAGGCTGAGCGAATCTTCGGCGGGCAAAGCGTTCTCAATCCACGGGATAACGCCCAGAACCGGAATGCCGGTGCGCTCCTGAATCCACTGTAGGCCGGGCTCTAGAACCTCGCGCTGACCGCGAAACTTGTTGATGATGATGCCTTTGACCAGCGCCCGCTCGTCGGGCTCCATCAGCTCTAGGGTGCCGATGATGTGGGCAAACACACCGCCGCGATCGATATCGGCCACGAGCACAGTAGGGGCATTGAGGTGCTTAGCAATGCGCATATTGGTGAGGTCGCGATGTTTGAGGTTAACCTCGACCGGGCTGCCAGCCCCTTCGCACACCAGAAAGTCGTAGTCTTGACCGAGGCGGGTGAGGCTTTCCTGAATAGCCTGCCAGCCCTGGTCAAAGAAATGTTCGTAGTACTGAGTAGCGGTGGTGCGACCCACCGCCCGGCCCTTGAGAATGACCTGAGAGGTCTTATCGCCCTGGGGTTTGAGCAAAATGGGGTTCATCTCAACCTGGGGGGCTACGCCAGCCGCCCAAGCCTGTACCGCCTGGGCATAGCCGATTTCGCCACCGCTGGTCGTGACATAGGAGTTGAGGGCCATGTTTTGCCCCTTGAAGGGGGCGACCCGCCAACCGCGACGGCTGAGAATGCGGCAAAGGGCTGTGGTAATCAGTGATTTACCCACGTGGGAGGCTGTTCCCACTACCATGATTGCTCTCATGGAGCGTCTCCAAAGTTGATTGAGATCGGCGGTAGGGCTAAAGCTGGAATTAAACCCCCAGTCTCGTAGGCGGCGGCCCAGTATTTAACCACTTCCTATGCAGATTCTTCAGGAACACCACAACTGATCAGGACGATATTAGCCCTGCGACCGACTGGGCGCTGGTCAAAAACCGGCCCAGGAGGGCCAACGCATCCATCGGCACCAAGCATTATAGAGATGATCGACCAGGGTGGGGCGATATTGGCCCGGACTGAGCGGGGATAGCTGCTCAAATACGTGGCGACCCAGGGGGGTAAGCCGAAAGCTATCGGTTAGCCCCTGACCATCAACTTCGCGGCGCAGCAGGCCCACGGCGATCAGCCACATCATTTCGTTATCGGTCTGCAGCTCGGTCATAGCCCGACGGCTGTAGCAGCTCTTGAGGCCTGCCTGGCCGCACACCTGGCGAATAGAGATGCTCTGCGATCGCATATCCCCCAGCAGATCGAGGCGAAAGGGGGAACACCGAAAGGCCCGCTCGGCCCGCTTCAGCGATCGCCGCGGATAGCGAAGGGCAATGGCATGATCAAACTCAGCTGGGGCCATGGGACTAGAAGGTACGACTGACTTAAATTGTAGGTTTAATCCACCGACAGCGGGAAAGAATTTGATATGGAGAACGATTTAGTAACAGTGGTTACTTTCTAATCCTTAAGCAATTGCTAAGCCTATAGAGGCATCCATTTAGGTTTAACCATTAGCCAGACATTAATCAACCTATACATTCCTTTCAATAGCCACAAGTGAATATCCAAATGGGTTTCTAGGGTTCCGGCTGACCGCAGCAGTAGTCAAGCGCCTGGTCCAAGAGAAACCGCCAGATCACCCATAGGCCTGCCTTAGACAGCAGCGACCAAGGGACTCTGGTACACGGCGGGATAAAAGCCCGGGAGGATAGCGAGCCGCTGCTTCGCCATTCTCTTGGGCTGTTGTTTTTTGTGCCATTTTCCTTAAACCGGCCTGCTACCTACTCACGGACTTGCTCACCCATGGCCCAATCTCTCATGTCTGTACTAGAACAAGCCCCACACCACATTTCCGAC
>JBARVK010000374.1:0-7329 GCA_049646225.1 Nodosilinea sp. | reverse complement strand
AGCCTGCCCAGCACCCGCGTCGCCTGGGGGGATGTGTGGCTGGGGTCGTTGGTGACCTCTGTGCTGTGGCTCATTTTGCAGCAGCTGATCAGTAACAGCGTGATTAGCTTGGGCAGTCAGTTTCGCTCCTACGGGGTGGTCGGCGGGGTGATGGTGCTGATGCTGTGGATTTACCTGACCAGCCAAGTTTTCTTTTTGGGGGGCGAGTTTACCTACGTATACGCTCACCTGTTTGGCAGCCGCAAGGGGCAGAAAAAGCTGGCCGCTAAGGTCGGCTCCCAGTGAAAGGGGTACCCCAGTAAATGGTTTAATCTTAAGTGATTCAGTTTATAGAGCAGTTACGGAGTGGGTTTGATGGCTACAGCGCAGCGTGGAGTGACGATCTGGTTTACGGGGTTGAGCGGGTCGGGCAAGTCGACCATTGCTCGCGCCCTGGAGGCCGAACTGCGCCAGCGAGACTGCCAGCTAGAGGTACTCGACGGCGATATTGTGCGCACCAACCTGACTAAGGGGTTGGGCTTTAGCAAAGAGGATCGGGACGAAAACATTCGCCGGATTGGCTTTGTCTCGCACCTGCTGACTCGCAATGGTGTGGTGGTGCTGGTGTCGGCGATTTCGCCCTACCGTGAAGCGCGCGATCAGGTGCGCGATCGCATTGATGATTTCGTCGAAGTCTTTGTCGATGCCCCCCTCGACGTCTGTGAAGACCGCGACGTTAAGGGCCTCTACAAGAAAGCTCGGGCAGGCGAAATTAAAGGCTTTACTGGCATTGACGACCCTTACGAAGCCCCCCTCAACCCCGAGGTGCACTGCCACACCGACCAGCAGTCGGTCGAAGAGAGCGTGGCCCAGGTGATTGGCCAGCTCGAAGCGATGGGCTACCTGACGGCGGCGGCGGTGGCCTAAGGAAGGCCTGGAATCGTAAATTCTGGATCTAATTCCCCTCAATCCCTCGCCTGCGGGGCTGCTTCTCCAACAGGTGGGCGGGGGCTTCGCGGCGGGCGTAGCTGACCAGGTAATCATGCACCAGCTGGTAGCGATCGATAGGGATATCGGGCAGCAAAAATACCAGGCCCGAGCCGACTAAAATATAGAGCACCAGATCCAGCTGATCTTCTCGGTAGTCGGCCCCGCGCAGGCTGAGTTCTTCTTCGAGATCTTCACGGCTTTTTTGGGGACGGTAGGGGCGGCTTTCGCGATCGAGGTCGGTCAGCAGGTAGAGCACCAGGCGGGCTAAGTCGGCATTTTCGAGACCGCAGTCGTGCACGACGGTGCCCAAAAAGTTTTGCACCAGGGTTTCTTTGGGGTGATTACCCAGGGCCAGGTATGCGGCCAGGGTAGTGATCTCCTGGCGCTGGAGCTGCGCCCCCACCACCTGTAGCTCAATCGGACGCACCTCACCGACGGCATTGGCCAGATCGGCCACCAGGCGATCGATTAAAGCGGTTTCGAGATAGAAGTGGGCGTCGTCGGTGAGCCGACGAATCAGAAACTTGGCGTCGGTGGCCTTAAAATTGCCCAGGTAATAGCGGTAGTCGCGGCTGAGAATGTCGTTATTGATAATGTCGAGGTCAAAGCTGCGCTCGATTTCGAGCAGATAGTGGAGGTAATCTTCCCGCAGGGCCAGTACCACCTTCAGGTAGGGAGTATTCAAACAGTCGATTAAAAATGCGTAGACGTCGCGCCGCTGCGTCAGCTCCACCGCTTCGACAAAAAACTCCTCAAACTGGTCAAAAATCAGCACGATCTGCCGATAGCTTTGCTCAGTCAGGGTTTTGAGGCGCTGGGTCAGCTCCGATCGATCGATGGGGGCTGCCGGGGGAATGCTATCGCCATCGTCGGCTGTGCCCTGCTGCAGGGCGTGGGCCAGCGCCTGGTTGACCTCGTCGGGCCAGTCGCGGTAGGCCTTGATCAGCACCGGCAGGGTCGATCGCCCCTCTGGAAATGACTTGAGCAGGGCGGGCATCAGCCCCGCGTAGAGAATCGAGCTTTTGCCCACCCCAGAAGGCCCGTGAATAACAATTAGCGGGTAGCGAGCCTGCTCTAGCCGATAGGTGAGCGCCTCGACCTCGACCTGACGGCCCGAGGCCTTAATTTCGGTGGCCAGTATGGCCTGGGCCGATTGATCGGCCAGGGCCAGGGGGTAGTCCTGGGGCTGAATTTCCCCCGCCCCAATGAAGGCCCGCAGCCGAAACCGAGTGTCTACCTGGCGCTGTTTGAGCGTCACCCCAAAGGCCGCTCGGTAGTTTTTTTGCTCGTAGTACTGCTTTTGGAGGGTTTGCAGAATGCTGCGGTAGAGGGTCAGATCGGTTTTAGGATCGGTGTGGGTACAGGCGTTTTCAAGGAAGGCAATGGCGGTCTGGGGCTGGCCCTGGGCGATGTACACGCGCCCCAGCAGATAGAAGTACCAGCCCCGCTGGTACTGGTTGGCGACGGTTAGATCGGCGGTGGTGGTGGCATCGTTGGCGACGTCGCTGGGTAAAGCCTGGGCTGGGGCGCTGGCTAGGGGATCGGTGGGCGGCACCATCGCAGGGGCTTTGGCCTCGACAGCCCCTGCGATCGCCAAAATATGTAGCGCCCGCTCGGCCTGGGTTTGGGCTTGGTTGGCATTGCCTTGGGCCAGAGCTACCTCCGCCAGGTAGCCGTGGTCGCGGGCTAAACGAATCGGGTCTTGGCGGTGCAGGGCTAACCCCTCCTCGGCGGTGCGGGCCAGGGCCCTCCAGGCTTCCAGTTTTTGCTGCACCTCGGCCAGGGCGTGAATAAACTTACCCACCCGATCGGGCTGCCGCAAATCGCGAAAGATGCGCAGACAGGCCGAAAAGTGGCCCTCGGCTTTGTGCAGCATGCGATCGTATACGACCCGCTGTAGTACGGCCTGGCTGCGACAGGTGGCTCCTAGGTAAAACAGCAGGACAGCTTGTTTTTGCCGAGGGGTGGGGGGTGAGGGAGTCAGAGGATGGGGGGATGGGGAGATGGGAGGACGAGGAGAGGGGGAATGGGTGACTTTTTGCCAGTAGATCAGGCTTTGCTCGAAGTGGTAACGGGCCACGTCAAGATCGCTGCGGCCCAGGGCATCGCGACCTTTAAGAAAATCGAGGCTGGCTTTGAGTTCGCCGTCGAGGGTGGCGTGGGTTTGGGCAATGTCAACCAGGGCGAACTCTAGCTCGGTGCGTAGAGATGACCCCTGGCTGTAGTCGGTGGCCTCGGTGTGGTGAGGGCTGTCGTCACCCAACGAGAGCATAGTGGCAAAAAGCTCGTTGGCGTTGCCGTGTAGCGAGTGAATTAGCTCGCCAGGTGGATACTCGAAGGAAATAGGGGCAGCGGCAAAGCTCTTAAAATCGGGAGCGTGACGGGTGAGGCTGGCTAGGGTGCGATCGCTTACCCACAGCACCACCGGAAAGGGCAGCGCCTTGGGAAAAGCATTGCGCCCCAGGTTGGCGGCCTTAAATACGGCGGTAATAGTCTGCACCTGCTCTAGCCCCGTCACGATTAGGGCCGCAGGGTTGGGCGTTAGCGGTTCAGCGGTCAGCACCTGAAGCAGGGTGGGTACCTGGGCAGGCAGCGATCGCTCCACCAGGGGCCGATCGCCTAGATCCGCATTGGCTTGCAGATGGTCAACGACCAGTCGCCGCAGGCGTGAGTAGTTGCACCGAGCCAGCACTAGCGAAAAACGATGGGGCCGGAGGGTAATGGCCCGCTGCAGCTCGGTTAGAGAGGCCCTATTGTGGGCTAAGATTTCGGCAGAGCTAGAGCGTCTTCCAGGACGGCTTGAGCTAGTGCTGCTCATGGCCGAGTCTGCTGGGCCAGCCAGCTGCGGTAGCGATCGGTCTCGGCCAGCAGCGGGTTGAGGCCAAACCAGCGGCCCTGGTCATCGCGGTACTCGTACAAAAACAGGCTGCGCACCAAAATGTTGTAGTCTTCATCGCCCTGCACATCCTGCCGCGAGACGGCCTGCAAAAGTAAATCCCACTCCTGGTCGCTGACCAGACCCATTAGACTGTCGCGCTCGTTGCGAATGACGGCCTCCAGGGTGGGCTGCAAAAAGGGCGGGTCTTGCTTACGCAGACAGCCGTCCAGCAGCCGAATCAGGTTACGCATGTGGCCACCGCTGACCTGACAGAGGCGATCGAGGGTGGCCATCTCGTCAAAGACCTCACCCACGGCATCAATCCGCTGGTTTACATTTAGCTCAGGAAAGGCACGAATCAGCACCATCTGCCGCAGCAGCGCCATCCCCGCCTCATCTGGGTTACCCTGGCGATCGCGCACCGGCACCATGGGCAGCACCATCGGGTTGGTACCAAACCGATTCGCCAGCCGCACCAGGTCGTTGGAAAACATCAGCTCCAGCGGAATGGTGTAGACCAGATGGCAGTCGAGCTGCTTCAGCTGCTCGCCGCGATCGACAAAGATATACTCCGACTGTAGCCGTCCCTGGGAGCGGAGGGCGCTGTCGATGCGATCGAGGTTGTCCATAATCACCACCAGGCGATTTTTGCCCTGCTGCTGGAGGCGATCATTGGCCGGGGTCAATAGCTCCTCATTAATAGCGGTAATAATGCTGCGGGTGCGCGGTTCCAGGTACTGGCGCAGCTGGCTGCGCATGTCAGGGCTTTGCTTGGCTGAAGCCGTGATGCTAGCGAGCCCTGCCGAAAAGCTCACATCAGAGATTTCCATCGGCGTACGCAGGGTATCGGCCAGATTTTGAAACAACCCCTGCAAATAGGTGGGCCTAGTGACAATGCCGATCTGGTCGAGATGCTCGCTGATGTTGTGGGCAATGCTGAGCAAAATATCCGAGATTTCGACATCGGCCATTTCCAAATCGCGATCCGACTCAAAGTAGACCACCTCATAGCTGCGCCTCGTCAGCGCATCCTGAAGCCGAAATAACTCGGTCGACTTGCCGCAGCCAATATGCCCGGTAAAAAGCTGAGTTGTGGGGCGATTGCGGGCTAAACGGGCAATCTTGCGCTCTAGCTCCTGCACAATATCGCCGCCGCGCACGGTCGAAAAATCGATATAGTAGCGCTTGCTTCGCAACGGCTGAGTGGGGTCACAGGCGTCGTAGAACTGCTGTAAATCCAGCATGGGTCATGGCCGTAGGGTTGCCTCCAGGGTATCGCACCGACGGTGCAGCGGGGCCAATGCTTTCACCACAGCTTCACACGATAAGATGAGCCAGGCCAGTTACTCCCTAAACCGCCATGTCTATTTCCAAAACCGAGGCCAAGCAGCTGCTGGAGCGCATGATTTTTGACGCCACCGACCCCCAAGACTGGGTGCAGGATGTGTGGGGTCTCAGCCCGCTAATGGGCGACAGCGCCGCCAAACTCCTGGAGGCCTTCTATATCTTGATCGACTGCTGTCCTGACGAGCAGCTCGACAATCTGGTCAAAGGCCTGTATCGAGACCAGCTGGAGTTTTAGCGATCGAGTCACTTGCGCGCAGCAGTCTAGCTGAGTAAAATTCAGGGTTTCAGCGCTTATGTGGAAAAGTGTTCGGACTGTTGCTACTAGTGCTCTGAGGCAGACGCTTAAGGACTATGTCTACTCGCTAGGGAGCCGGGGAGCCAAGCGCGCCAAAAGGGTGGTCGTTTTTAAGCCTTGGAGCACTAGACCTCAACAGTAACTTTGTTAGTTAGATGGGGATACAGTTTACTGTAAAAGTCTCGAATCAAGTTGATATGGTGCATGTAAGCTGCCTCTTTCTCATAAAACGTGCCAGTTTTGTAAGCGCTACGTATCAGAGTTGCTAGGCGACTGCGATCCCTGTCCAGCTCAATGATTAAGTCTCCTAACGCTTCCCAATCTTCTACTGGTACTAGTAAGGCTCCACCATGAGTTTCAGTTAAATCTTTAGGGTATTCTCCTTCATACCCCACTAAAGCACAGCCGCTTCCTAAAGCCTCAATCAAGCAGCGAGGAGATTCACGGGATTTATGGCAGAACAGAAAAATATCCGATTCTCTCAGCGTCTTCAACAGCTGATTTTTATCAGTCACAAATCCAGCAAAATCAATATACTGACTGATACCCAACGTCTCAGCTAAGGCCTGAGCCTCAGCTAGCAAAGATCCATCTCCCAGCCATACAGATCGGATGTCAACATTGTGATCAATCGCTTTGTGCAACGCCCTTACCCAATCCAGGGGGCCTTTAATCGGTATAAGACGACCTGCATAAGAGATATTCAGAGGTCGACCCGACATGAGTTTGGCAATTTTTTGCTCTAACAAAGAGGTGGGAATTTTGTCTTCCCGAGCAATAGTTACGTGATAAATCTGGTGTGGTCGATGACAAAATGAAGCGTATTCGTCGTACACCTCCTGACCTCGCAAAATCGCCAAGCTCGACTGCTTCAAGATGTGTTGGTGATATTTCTTGAAAAGATTAATAGAAATTTTCTCTTTTATCCAGCGCTTCCAAAATGGCTTATCTTGGAGGGCGAACAGCATTCTTTCATGATAAACTATGTCCGCCAAGACGACGTAGGGACGGCCAAGTTGCATAGCTTCGTAGCAGGCGAGGCCGGCCCAGCTTCCGACTAAAGAGCAAGGGAAAAACTCTAGGTATTGAGCATTTTGAATATGGTGTCGCAACAGTTTTCGAGTGTTGCTAAAATGTCGGGCAAAATCTCGAATTTTGTAAGCTTCTGGCAGTGGTACGATCTCTAAATTAGAGGCCCAAGCGGGTAGACTGTCGATGGGTATGCAGTTTTTTAAGCTTGAGTCAGGCCCATCTCGTCCAACAGGACAGGCAAGAATAACTCTTTCAAAGGATTCCAGATAGAGTTGAAGCGCCTCTACTAAATCGATATCAATACTGAGTTCGCCACCCGATTCTCTGATAACAGGAGGAAAAACTTGGAAAATAGTACCTGGAAATTTATCCTGATTCATAATCGTAGTGTAATTTTTAGCCGAGACTATGATAGATCTAGCTCAGAAAATGAATGCTAGACCCATGTGAGGGTTGAGTTGTTAGAACAGGTTTTCTTAATAGATGCTTTTCAGCTGTTGCTCAGGGCCCATGGGAATAATAATGCACGGGTTGTATGGGGACTTTTAGACTACTACTTAAATACCGTTGGATATGTTGTTTGTACGACATTTAGACTAGACAACGGCGCTTGAGCTGGTGATTTAGGGTGCATCCCACTTCTGCAAGTGTCTGGGTCATTCCCACGAAAGTGGGAATCCATCGAGAGCAAGATGCCCGTTGTAGATTCCCGTCTTCACGGGAATGACGGACAGATAGCTGTCATAATGACAAGTTTACAAAAGTGGGATGCACCCAACACAAACAGGGTAAGGGCTTGATCAGATGG
>JBARVK010000373.1:0-4471 GCA_049646225.1 Nodosilinea sp. | reverse complement strand
GCGGTGGGCCGATCATGCCCCCATGAACTTTCAGCATAAACTGGATTTGGTGGAGGCCGAGAAAGCTTGGCTGCTCGGTCAGCCTTGGCAGGCGATGGCTCACTACGACCAGGCGATCGCCGCTGCTAAATCTCAAGGCTATATTCAAGAAGCAGCTTTGGCCAGCGAGCGAGCAACCGAGTTTTATCGGGCGCAGGGTCGCGAGCAAATCGCTCGGGTATATTTCACCGAGGCCCACTATGGCTACTTGCGGTGGGGGGCGATCGCCAAGGTGAACCAGCTAGAAGCTAAATACCCTCAAATGCTGTTAGTCCAGGCCACTCAGCGGCAGGAACCGGCTGCCCTTGCGGTCACTCGCTCGCTTTCCACCAGCGGCCTCAAAGACTTCGATGTCACCACTGTTTTGAAGGCGTCCCAAACTTTGTCTAGGGAGATTGTCCTGCCCGATTTGCTCACCAAACTGATGCAGCTCGTGCTAGAAAATGCGGGAGCTGAAACCGGCTGCCTGCTGTTAGAAACCGCAGGCCAGCTGCGGATCCGTGCTTCGGGCACGGTAGGTGCTAACGATCAAGTGGCTGTGCAGCCCGCGGAGCCGGGGCTAGGAAAAGCTTTAGACGATGGGCTGATCCTTCCCTTATCTGTAATTAACTACGTCGCTAGAACCCAGAACCCGCTAGTACTGGCCGATGCCCAAGGCGAAGACCTGTTTGCGACGGATGTCTACATCACCTCTCAACGGCCTAAGTCGGTACTGTGTGCCCCAATTTTGCACCAGGGCAAGCTGAGGGGAGTTTTGTATCTAGAGAACAACCTGACTCCCGGCGCCTTTACCCCAGCGCGCCTAGAAATTTTGCAGCTGCTAGCGGCACAGGCTGCTATTTCTATGGAAAATGCCCGCCTCTACGCCGACTTGGAAGAAGCCAACCACACCCTAGAAGCCAACGTCGCTGCTCGCACTCTAGAGCTCCAAGAAAAGAATCTCCGCTTACAGCAAGAAAGCCAGGATCGGCAGCGAGCAGAAGAGGCCGCCACCATCGCTAACCGGGCTAAAAGCGAGTTTCTTGCCAATATGAGCCATGAGCTGCGGACGCCTCTCAATGGCATTTTGGGCTATAGCCAAGTGCTCAGAAAAAATCAGAGTCTAACTGAGCAGCAGCAAAAAGGGTTGGATGTGATTCGTCGGTGTGGGGAATATTTGCTGACGTTGATTAACGACGTGCTCGATTTGGCCAAAATTGAAGCGCGCAAAATGGAGCTGAACCCTAACCCGTTTCCCTTGACTCCTTTTCTCGAAAACCTGCTGGCTATTTGCCAAGTTCGAGCCGACCAAAAGCAGATTCCGCTGAACTATAATTTGCGATCAACGCTGCCCCGCTACGTTTACGCCGATGAAAAGCGGCTCCAGCAAGTACTGTTAAATCTACTGGGCAATGCCGTTAAGTTTACGGAGCGCGGCAGCATCACCCTGACGGTGGGCTATGCCCAGCACTGGCACATGGACGCAGCTGCGATCGCGGCATTTTCACCAGAAACTCTCGATTCTGCCTCGCCTATTCGCTTTCAAATTGAAGATACTGGTCTGGGCATTGCACCAGAGCAGCTAACCGAGATCTTTGCCCCCTTCCATTCGGCTAGCGATCACCGCAGCGAAGGCACAGGTCTGGGTTTAGCCATCAGTCGCCAGCTGGTACAGCTGATGGACAGCGATATTCAAGTCGAGAGCACGGTAGGGCAAGGTAGCCGGTTCTGGTTTGACTTAGTTCTACCGACAGTACCGCCAACCGCTCTAGCTAGCCCGGCCCGTTTAGAGAACATTACTGGCTATCGGGGCGATCGCCGCACTATCCTAGTGGTAGATGATCAAGATGACAACCGATCAGTGCTGGTCAATTTTCTAGAGCCTCTGGGCTTTACTGTGCTAGAAGCCGCCCATGGCCAAGCCGGGCTAGATCTGGCCCTAGCGCATCGGCCCGATGGGGTACTCGTTGATTGGGCCATGCCCCGGATGGATGGCTTGGAAATGACTCGCCAGCTGCGGCAGATCCCCGGTTTAGAAACGGTGCCGGTGGTGGCTATTTCTGCCAATGTCATGGGATTTGACCCACAGCTCAGCCCGGAAGCCTGCTGCAACGACTTCTTACCCAAGCCCGTTCTCGAAGCTGCCTTGTTAGAAAAACTCCAGATTCACTTAGATCTAGAGTGGATCTGTGCCCCTGAGCCACCCTCACCGACGCCAGCTACTTCCCCAACCATTTCTCCGGCCATCAGTCCCTTGATCATTCCTTCCGTATCCGAGCTCCGCCCCCTGCTAAATCTGGCCCTGCAAGGAGATCTCAAAGCCATCGTGGCCCATACTCACCAGCTCGAACAGGCAGATCCCCAGTGGGCGGGCATGGCCCAGCAGCTCAGACAGCTCGCCATCGACTATCAGGGCCGACAGCTGATCGACTTAATTAAAACCTATCTAACCCCGACATGAGCGAGGCCACTGCCAAACTAAACGATATTCAAATACCAGATCCGGCTCGGGTGTCTAATACGATTTTGGTCGTAGACGATACCCCTATGAACCTAGAAGTACTGTTCGACTTTTTGAGCAACGCCGGGTTTAAAGTTCTGTTTGCAGAAGATGGGGAAAGCGCCATTGAAAAAGTAGAGTATGCCCGTCCTGATTTAATTCTGCTGGATATTTTGATGCCGGGTATTGATGGCTTTGAAACCTGCCGTCGTCTCAAAGAAAATCAGGCTACTGCTGCCATTCCGGTGATTTTCTTGACTGCCCTCACCGACACCGCAGACAAGGTTAGGGGACTAGCTTTAGGGGCGGTAGATTTTATTACCAAACCGTTGCAGTCCGAAGAAGTGCTGGCGCGAGTGAACACGCACTTGCGGATCCAGTCTCTGACCCAGCAGCTTCAGGCCCAAAACGCTCGCCTTACCCAAGAAGTGCAGGAGCGCAAACAGGCAGAGACCTCTCTGCAGCAGCAAAACCAGCGATCGCACCTGTTTGCTGAAGTCACGACAAAAATTCGCCAGTCGCTCCAGATCGATGATATTTTGCAAACCTCCGTCACTGAGGTACAGCAGATGCTCCAGGCAGATCGGGTGTTGATTTACCGGCTCTGGCCAGATGGAACTGGCAGCGGGGTTGCTGAAGCCGTTCAGCCGAGGTGGCCACAGGTGATGGGGCTGGTGTTTCCAGAAGAGGTGTTTCCCCCAGAAGCGAAAGTTCAGTACCGCCAGGGCCGAGTCTATCGCTTGGAAGATGTCAGCCGCGATTCGGAAATGCCGCCCTGTCTGGTCGATTTCTTACGTCAGCTCAAGGTGCAAGCCAAGCTGGTGGTGCCAATTTTAACTCAAGATGACCTCTGGGGGCTGCTGATTGCCCATCAGTGTTCTGGCCCTCGCCAGTGGACTGACTTTGAGTCTGAGCTGCTCCAGCAGCTTGCGGATCAAATGGCGATCGCGCTTACCCAAGCCCATCTGCTAGAACAAGAAACCCTCCAAAGTCAAGAGCTAGCTCGATCTAACGCCGAACTTCAGCAATTTGCCTATATTGCCTCTCACGACCTGCAAGAGCCCCTGCGGATGGTAACTAGCTACCTGCAGCTATTGGAGCGACGCTACCAAGACCGCCTCGATGCCGATGCCCATGATTTTATTCAGTACGCCGTCGATGGCGCGCTGCGGATGCGATCGCTGATTAACGACCTGCTAGCCTACTCTCGCATTGGCACCAGAGGGCAATCTTTTCAGCCTATTAGCAGTACTCAAGCCGTTGAGCAGGCAATGGCGAATTTGCAGGTGGCGATCGCCGAAAGCGAGGCGAACATCACCTATGGCGACTTACCGCTGATCAAAGCTGATCCTACGCAGCTCACTCAGCTTTTCCAAAACTTGATTGGCAACGCGCTCAAGTTTCGCACCCAAGCTCAAGCGCCTTGCCGTATTGACATTGCTGCCCAGCAGCAGGAGGATATGTGGTTGTTCTCGGTGCGAGATAATGGCATTGGTATTGATCCCCAGTATGCCGATCAGATCTTTGTCATTTTTCAACGGCTCAATAACCGAGTAGACTATCCAGGCACCGGCATCGGGCTAGCGGTGTGCAAAAAAATTGTCGAACGCCACGGCGGTAAAATATGGGTGGAGTCTGATCTAGACCAGGGGGCCAGCTTCTATTTCACGATTCCAGGAGCAGGCACCGGCGAATGATGAATACTTATAAGACGGGACGACCGGTAGATATTTTGCTAGTGGAAGACAACCCTGGCGATATTCGCCTGACCCAAGAAGTTCTCAAAGCCGGCCGAATTCACAATCACCTACATATTGTTGAAGATGGCGAAAAGGCGATCGCTTTTCTACACCACACCGATCCCTACCTGGATGCCCCCGCCCCTGATTTAGTTTTGTTGGATTTGAACTTACCTCGCCGCAGTGGCCTCGATGTGCTGAAGGTGATTAAGTC
>JBARVK010000372.1:0-2700 GCA_049646225.1 Nodosilinea sp. | reverse complement strand
GCTTTATAGAGTCCAAGTTGCTTCAAGGATAATCTGCGAGGAGAATATTGCGTTGTTTGCCCCGCAGACTATCCTGGTACAGCTGCATTTCGCGTAAACAGTTATTATGTATCGTCGTGGGCGTAGCGGTGGTAGAGGAAATCGAGAGCTTCGTTGCGCAGCTCGTAGAACTTAGGATCTTCCATGATCCGGGCCCGCTCCCTGGGTCGGGCAAAGGGCACCTGCATGATTTCGCCGATCTGGGCAGCGGGGCCGTTGGTCATCATCACCACGCGATCGCTCAGAAACAGCGCCTCGTCGATGTCGTGGGTAATCATCAGCACGGTGATCTGGTGGTCCTGCCAGATCTTCAGCAGCTCCTCCTGCAGTTCTTCGCGGGTAATGGGGTCGAGGGCACCGAAGGGTTCGTCTAAAATCAGCACCTTAGGGCGAAGGGCCAGGGCGCGGGCGATACAGACGCGCTGCTTCATGCCGCCAGAAAGAGCGCTGGGCTTTTTATTGGCCACCTCGGCCAGACCTACCATCTCCAGGTGTTCCATCACAATGCGCTTTTTAACCGCCTCGGATTTGTCTGGAAACACCGAGTTGACACCCAGGTAGATATTCTCGAAGGCGGTCAGCCAGGGCAGTAGCGAGTAATTTTGAAACACCACCATGCGATCGGGGCCGGGTTCGCGAATGGGCTGGGTTTGCAAACGCACTTCGCCCTGGGTAGGCTGGCGAAACCCGGCCACCATGTCTAGCAGGGTAGACTTACCGCAGCCCGAGTGGCCAATCACGCAGACAAATTCGCCTTCGTTGACCGCCAGATCAATGCCGTCGAGAACGACGAAATCGCCATTGGGGGTCGGGTAGACCTTTGAGAGGTTGTCAATGACCAGAAAGGGTTCCTGGGTCAAACGCTCAGTGGAGGATTGAGTAGGGGAGTTTAGCACTTGCATGGTCTGGGGGAGTGAGTGGTTGGGTGAGGACGTGGCTAGGAAGAAATTGAGGGAATGCGGGGTAGAAACCAGGTTTCTGCGATAGATGCGGCTAGAACCAATCGGGCGTGGCCATGCTGATGAGATCAGGATTGGAGCTAGAATTGATGACATGCCCTAGGGCTAGAAACCCAGTTTTGAGCTACAAAGCGTTCACGGCATCCATCGGCACCTCTTCGACCCGCAGGTCGCGCTTGATGGCAAATTTGTCGAGGTATTTCAGCGGATCGTTGGGGTCAAACTCGATGCCATCGAAGAGGTGACTGGGGCGGCGATCGCGGCCAATATCTGGCAGCCCCAGCTCGCGAGCAGCTTGGCCAAAGATATCGGCTCGCTTCACCCGCTCGGCCACCTCTAGCCAGTTACGGGGGAAAGGGGTAATGCCCCAGCGAGCCATTTGGGTCATCATCCACACCGCCTCTGACACGTCGGGGTAGTTGGCCTTGCCGGTAAAGAACTGAATATAGCTAAGCGCTTCCTCAGGCGGGCTACCATCCCCTCGGTCATAGGGGTCGAGAAAGCCTTTGCGAATCAGCGCTTCGTCGGCACCAACATATTCGGGCCGGGCCAGCATCGCGGCAATTTCTTCACGGTTGCGGCGATCGTCACAGTATTCACAGGCTTCGAGCAGGGCTTTGACCAGGGCAACGTGGGTTTTGGGGTACTGCTCGGCCCAGGCCTCGGTGACGCCAAGCACTTTCTCGATGTGGCCAGGCCAGATGTCGTCATCGGTGGCCATGACGACTCCCAGTCCTTCGGCCACGGCGCGGGCATTCCAGGGTTCGCCAACGCAGTAGCCGTCAATGCTGCCGGCCTTGAGGGTTGACACCATCTGAGCCGGCGGAATCACCGTCACGCTGACGTCGCGATCGGGATCGATGCCGCCGGAGGCGAGCCAGTAGCGCAGCAGCAGGTTGTGCATTGAGGTGGGGTGCACCGCCGCCAGGGTGTGAACCTGATCGGGACGGCGACCGAGGCTGGCTTTAAAATCGGCCAGCGATCGCACCCCTTGATCAAATAAGCGCTTGCTAAAGGTAATGGCGTTGCCGTTGCGGCTGAGGGTGAGGGCACTGACCATCGGCAAGGGACGCTGGTTGCCGTAGCCCAGGGTAATGCCCAGGGGCATGCCCGCCACCATCATGGCGGCGTCGAGGCGCTTGCTGGTGACACCGTCGGCGATCGCGTTCCAGCTGGGCTCGCGGTTCAGGGTGACATCGCTCAGGCCGTGGGCTTCAAACAGGCCCTTTTCTTTGGCCACCACCAGCGGGGCGCAGTCTACCAGAGGAATAAAGCCCAGCTCCAGGTTGACCTTTTCTAGCCCGTTGGCGGCCTTCGCAACGGCGGGCTGAGCTTTGTGCAGCTTGGCCCGCTTCTGCTGGTTGAGGAAGTAGACAATTTCGTTGCGCAGGCTGTAGTAGTTGGGGTGCTTAACCACCTCCATGCGCTCACGGGGGCGGGGGAAGGGCACATCGACGATTTGCCCCACGTGGGCCTCGGGGCCGTTGGTCATCAGCACGATGCGATCGCTGAGCAGCAGCGCCTCGTCGACGTCGTGGGTAACCATCACGCAGGTCACCTCGTTTTCCTGGCAGATCTTCATCAGCTGCTCCTGCAGACCGCCCCGCGTGAGGGCATCCAGGGCGCCAAAGGGCTCATCGAGCAGCAGCAGCTTGGGGCGAATGGCCAAGGCGCGGGCGATCGCCACCCGCTGCTTCATGCC
>JBARVK010000371.1:0-3734 GCA_049646225.1 Nodosilinea sp. | reverse complement strand
GAGCGTAGTCCGACTCACCGATATTGGGCCGAAACTTGACCTCTTTTACCGAAGGCCGTGAAGTCTGCTTCTGGCGCTTGTTTTGCTGATATTGCAGCTTGCCGTGATCCATAATTTTGGCCACTGGAGGGCCATCTTCGCTGGGAGAAACGACCACCAGGTCAAGTTTGCTCTCCTTGGCCATGGCGAGGGCGTCTCGAGTGTCGATGACGCCCAGATTCTCACCGTTTTGATTGATCAGCAGGACCTCGGGGTCTTTGATGTTGCGGTTGACAGTGGCTTTTTGTTTTTTAGCGAAAGGACAAATCTCCTAATTCTACAGTTTCGAAATTTCCTTTAAGGATACCCTGTGATCGCCTAGGTTGCATCCCTCCGTCGGTAGGCAATCCTCTTATTTTGGCTCGCCTAGCCTCCGCACTCCCCGGCTCCCTCGCGATCGCCACACCTGTGTCGCAGTCAACTAACCACGATTTTTGATCGTCATCACCTGCACAATCTGCTGGGCCATCGGTTTAGGAATATCCAGAATGACGCAGAGGTCTTCCAAAAAAGACTGTTCCTGGGGCGTCACCGTGCGATCGGAGAGCACCAGATCGGTCGCGATCGCAAAGGCGGTTTCTCTCAGGTCTGGGGGCAAAACTCCCCTGGCCTGGTTGATCAGTGCTCCTGGCCCCTCCCGCTTCAGGCGCATCAGCAACAGGTCAAACAGGCGTTGCAGCGCCTCGCTGGAGTAGCTGCTAAATAGTGCCATGCGGGAGAGCAGCATGGTCATGTCTTGGCCCTCTTGCTCGGCCAAGTAGCCATCGGCAGCGATCGCCACCAGAGCAATGCTGGCCAGGGCCTCTGCCGGGCTGATCGTTGAATTGGTCATAGCGGTTCCCCTCACGGTGATGGCCCAGGTGCCACTATTCTTGCCCTAAAGCCGCCGGGGAGCAATCTACTCGTGAGGCGTTTTTACGGGTAGCAGGCCGAGGATGATCATGGCATCCGTCGAATTACGTAACTTGTGATCGATCTCACAATTGACTGTGACAAATTGGCTAGGTTTTTAGGAACCTTCCAGTGATACTGAGGTTGACTCAACTTTAGCCGAGTCATCTACAGGGAACACACAACCAACCGACAAGCCCAGCCGGGTCTGTCGGTTTTTTTTGCGGCTCTCTTCGAGTACTGGCAACCCATCTCCCCTGTCCCCATTCCCTAGCTCTCACCCAAAGCAACGGTATCAATACCCCCCTCCCTCCGGGCAATCCCGTCGGCTCAGGCTAGACCAAACTCCTGAAGCGCTGGGAGAAAGTTTTTGTTCTCGTGGTTAGATCGGCTCAGCTTGATCAGGGCAAACCGCTGGAGTGGAGCTAGCTCAGCCCACTGCTCTGGGCCGATTGCGGCTCCCTCGGCCTCAGCCTTTTCCTGCACCTCGGTAGGAATGGCGGTGGTGATCAGCCACTCGGGGTGAGGATCTACGGGCAAATCTTTGGCCGTTTCCTGACAGCGATCGCAAATCAGCTGGGCCAGCCAGCGGCGGTACGCCTGAATCTCCTCGGGGGTGCCGCAGGGCAGCCGGGTAAGCTGCGATCGCTCGGCCTGGTCAAACTGGTTCCACTGGGGCAGCTTGAGCTTGATGCCGCAGGTATCGAGCTTGTACCTGACCTGCATGGGAATGCAGCGCAGCGAATCGACAAAGTCGGCTTCAAACTGAAAAAAGATCGGGGTGTCCGCTGCCGCATCACGGCTAGCCGGACCATCGATAAAAGAAGACTGGGATGTCATAGTGCCTCTAATTGCTTCTATATACATACCGCTGCACCTCGCTGCTGCATAGGTAGCTTTCGCTGGCTAGGCGGCCCATGCCATAGCAGCGCCCAGATACCTCACATCTGCAACCGCAGCAAAATGAGTTGGGTGGCGCGATCGGCCTCAAAGTTGTTGTCGCTGACCAGCAGCAGGCTCTGGCTGCCGTCGGCTAAGCGTGGGCCCAGGGTCATACCTTCTAGGTTGTCCACCGCCAGGGGCGTATCGGCAAAATCGAGCACCAGCTGTTTGCGAATGGGCGAAATTCCCGCTGTGTCTCCGGCCAGGCTGGCGATACCCGACGTATCGGTAGCCCCCCCGGTCGCCAGTTGGTAGAGCTTGACCTGCAGCCCCCGCAAACCAAAGGAGCGCTCCAGGGCCAGAAAGTGCCCCCCCGGATCAATGGCCAGCAGGGACGTAATGCCATTGATCACCGCCCCTGAGGGTTCTAGATCGAGGGGATAGCGGTGCTCGGCAATCAGCGTGGTCTGGTCATCGCCAATTAAATAGTGCAGGAAACGGCTGTTGAGGGGCTGGCTGGGGTCGTCGTTGTAGTCTTGTACCAGGGCCGACTCAGTAGCGGCAAACAGGCGGAAGGGCTCAACCATCCCCGCGCCGCTGGACGATCCGGCCACCGTTAGGGCCTCTAGGCTGAGGTTATTTTGCACCCCCCGAGTGGGGCGATCGGGGTCGTCGGGCAGGTAACGTTCGGGCAGGGGCAGCGTGGCGATCGCGCGTCCAGTTAAGCGATCGAACTCAACTAGAAAGGGCGGCGCATTTTGCTTGACATCCCCTTCGCTGCTGATGAAGAGAGTGTCGCGGGGAGACAGGGCCATACCCTCAGGGTCAATGCTGCCACTGGGATAGGGGTTGCCGGTGGCATCGAGCAGCGGGGTAAAGCCCTCCAAGCGAACGGTGTCGAATCGAGGCTGGCTGGTGCCGCCGCTGCCCAGGGTAACAGCCAGGGTATAAAACCGAGCGGGGCCAAACCGACCCCGATCGTCAGAGAGGGCGTAGATCCGATCGCGGGGGCGATCGTAGACCAGCGCCGACAGCCCCCCTACCGTGGTGCCTTCAACGTCCTGGGGAGTCAGGTTATAGACATCCAGCAGCTCAGCTGTGACGGGCAAAAACAGGCGGTCTTCAGCCTTGATCTGCGGAATCGCGCAGCCGGCGATCAGCAGCACCAGCACCAAAGCCAGCGATCGCCGCCATACTCTTCCCCACAGCCTCCGGCGCCATCCCTCTGCCATGTTTATACCCTTCTGCTTCTGGTGCTATCTCTTGTTTGGTTTCTGGGCCAGCACCCTCAGGTTTGGCCCAGGTTAGGTTTACTCAACGACTGCAGGCGATCGCTACCAGGTAAACCGCAGGCCCTGTTCCATTAAGAACGCCTGGAGCGCTGGCATCTGCCCCGTCACTACGATCTGAGCCGGGGTGAGATCGTAGGGCTTGCCGTAGCGCAACAGCCACCCCGCCGTCGCCCCCGCCGCGCTGCCCACGCTCCACTCACCGTAGTGCACCCGCGTCACCCCGTTGACGATATGGCTGACGGCAATGCTTTTGCCCCCAATCAGCACGTTGTCAACTCCCTGGGGTACCAGCGCCTCCAGGGGAATTTGCAGAGGCCGCACCACAAACTCCTTGATGCTGGCCCCGGCGGCCTCGTAGGAGGGCTGCCGCGATCGGTAGCGGCAGCCGTGGATGTCAATGTCGTAGTGGGCCAAGGCCACGGCCGTCGCCCTAAAGTCGCGGCCGCCGGTCATGTCTTCGCGCAGGTCGGCTTCCACCGCCATAAAGCTATCCTGGCCGTAGGCGGGGCGACCCAAAATGCGCCGTCCCTCGCGAATGTAGGGCACCATGCTGATGCCTGAGCGAGTCCCCAAAGGCGATGCACTGCCGCTTAAAAAGGCCAGCGGCAGTTTATTAGTCGATTCGGTTTC
>JBARVK010000370.1:0-5612 GCA_049646225.1 Nodosilinea sp. | reverse complement strand
GGCCATCGCGTGGGCCGCCGCCGCGACTCCCCCCAGCGAGCCCCCTACCACCACCACCTGGCAGTCCCAAACCTCGTCAAACCTGGGCAGAGGGGCGACCTGGGGGCGACCATTAAAAACCAGCGGCTGGGGCACCTGGGGAAGCCTGAGGGCTGGAGTCATGTCGTCTCCTGCGATTGGGGCCGGTATTGAGGACCAGCGAGACGCGCTCAGCCCTGCGATCGCGCCTACCCCAAACATCACCACCACCAGCGCCGATAGGTTTCGCCATTGCCGCCGCCACCGATGATGTTGCTTCCCCTGCCTGCGATCGCCCTTCACACCCAAGTCCCACCAAAATAGAGTTAACGCTGCCAAGGTTTTAGCACACCTTTTCAAGGGCGATCGCCCTTTGGCACGCTCTGTTACAGGCCGCACCGAGGCCAGGTGAACCTGGTAAAGTAGCCTCAGATTTGCTGTGGCCTATGACCTCTGACCCAACCGTTAATACCTCCCCTTCGACTGCCGATCCGGCGTCCTACGCCAATCCGGTGTCTTACATTACCGCTGATCAACTCGTTGCCCCAGAGACTACGCCACTCCTCTCAGTGGAAGCGGTGCAAAAGTACCTCAATCGGTCGCGGGCCTCGGTGTATCGCTACGCCAACACCGATCCCGATCTGCTCAACCCCCCCTACGATCAAACCAAGCTCAACCCCGAAGTTCGCCGCGATAAAGATGCCCCCTTAGAATTTCGACCCCAAGAGGTGCGACGCTTTGCGGAGGAAGTGCTGGGCCTGCATCCTACCATCCAAGTGCAGCCGGTCGAGGCAACCCTCACCCACGATCTGATGCGTCAGATGCTGCAAGAACTGCGTGCGATTCGTGAACTGCTAGAGCGGCAGGGGATGTAGGGAGGTGGGGGCTGACTCCATCACCCCCCTCACCTCACGTGATATCCGTAATTCTCCTGTACCGTCGGGAATGCTAGATTTAGAGTTGATTTAAACCAGTAGACTAAATCTAGCCACAAGTTAACCCTCAGGGGTAAGCAATGTCATGGATTGATTGCTATAACCTTTGCATATGGTTGTAATGGAACCGTTTTCCACCTCAATGTCGTCGATAATCTCGTCCATGGCGAGTACACGACATCGGTGATCTCTACCGAGGCTACCGATGATGGTTGGATATGTGGGATGGTCTAAGCCTTTGTGGCTCTGCCCCAACCTCAGGCCTTATCCCTTGTTGATTTCTGTTATTGCATGTATGGATTCTGCCAGTCAACCTGATAACCCTCCGGGGGAACCTCCTAGTCCTTCATCCAGTGTGTTGGGCGTGTTAATTGCGGTTTTGACACTAACGCTGCCGCTGTTTATGGTCGCCCACTTCTCTTCGGCTACAGCTAATCTTGAACGCCCTCCCGCCTTTTCGGTACCTGCTTCGTCTGGGCGTTAGGACAGCACTAACCCCACAGATACCCTGTGTTTCATCTACCTAGGTACTGCCTATCTAGGTAACGTTTGAGCACGGCTTTCAATTCATCTACGCTACCACCCCGACTGGGGGCTAAACCTTGCGGAAAATGGGCCGCCGCCCCGTAGAATACTATGTCGGAAGGGCACATGCTGGAGTCTGGCCACTACACCTTGTGGCGCAGGGCCTCAGGCATGTCCCGCCTTGGTGATGTTTATGTATTATCTATTGGGAGTATCGTTGTGGACCTATCCCGTATTCCAGCTCAGCCCGAGCCTGGACTGATTAATGTGCTGGTGGAGATTACCGGCGGCAGCAAAAATAAGTATGAATTTGATAAAGCTCTAAATGCCTTTATTCTGGATCGGGTGCTGTTTTCGTCGGTGAAATACCCCTACGACTATGGCTTTGTGCCCAATACCTTAGCCGACGATGGCGATCCCCTCGACGGGATGGTGCTGATGGATGAGCCCACGTTTCCGGGCTGCGTAATTGCAGCGCGACCCATCGGCATGCTGGAAATGATCGACGGCGGCGATCGCGACGAGAAGATTCTCTGCGTACCTGCCGAAGACCCTCGCTATGCCAACGTTAAATCGCTGGATGACGTGGCTCCCCATCGGCTAGATGAGATTGCCGAATTTTTCCGCTCCTACAAAAACTTGGAGAAGAAAGTAACCGAAATTTTGGGCTGGCAAAATGTTGACAAAGTTGCCGCCCTGGTAGACCAGTGCGTTGCCGCCGCTAAGTAGGTCTATAAAGCGATAGCTAACTAGAGCTACAAAAGGGCGCTGCTTAGATCTCTAAGCAGCGCCCTTTTGTGTAGATTAAGGCACTCTCTAGAAGGGCCCTTTCCACCGGCTTGACCGAGGGAGTAGGCCCTCAGTTCTAGTAGAGTTCTTCTTCTTGGTGGGTCAAGATGGTGCAGTCGGAGGTGGGGTAGGCAACGCAGGTTAGCACGTACCCAGCACCGATCTGGTCATCATCCAGGAAGGACTGATCGGATTGATCGACGGTACCAGCGGTGATTTTACCGGCGCAGGTGGAGCAAGCCCCAGCCCGACAGGAGTAAGGCAGATCTAGGCCTTGCTCTTCAGCGGCATCAAGAATATAGGTATCGTCATCGACGTCGATGGTTTGATTGAGCCCTTCGGCCTCATTTATCAACGTAACCTTAAAGGTTGCCATGGTGCTATCCTCTCGTCAAATACAGATTTCACGTCGATCTATAACCTACAGAACAGCCTTGGGATAAGGTTTCCAGGATTTGCTCTGAGTAGATCTAACACAATCTTGATACTACGGGAAAACCTGAAGACTGTCTTGCCTTTTTGCGGCTTGGCTGAACGGGATTCGTAATCAAACCGATTGGTAATGGATTGGTTTGCTTATGGGTTTCAGGATCCCAAACGATAGGTAGTGGCCATAAGGATGGTCGACGCTCAGTAATTTGAGTGGAGAGGGCTATGACCACAGGGCAGGCTAACCTTGGGCCAGCCGCGCTCTGAAGTGATCACCGCTAACCTAGATCGGCTGGCTGGGCTGGGTTAGCGAGTAGTCATATCAACCGAGTGAAATAACTAGGCCTTGCGATTGGTTTCAGCCACCTGAAGGCTAAACTCGGCCTGGGTGAGGATAGCCGCGACCTGGCAGGCGGTGTCGGGGGAAAGCGCCGGCTGGCTTTCTGCCAAAAAGTCGAGGTAGCCGTTAAAGGTGCTGATAATGATTTGCTTGTTTTGCAGCATGGTGAATCTCCTCAAAAAGGCTTGGCGTGCAGACAGAGCTGCCCCATCATAGAATCTGCCCAACCCCAATCGCCAATGTCGTTATACTGAATATCCGTTAATCGGAGCTGTTTACACAGGATTTTGGGGCTGCATCCATGGCCAACTTAGTCTTATTTTGGCACCGCCGCGACCTTCGCTTAGGCGATAATGTGGGGCTGAGCGCGGCACGCGATCGCACTCCCCACCTGGTCGGTGTTTTTTGTCTTGATCCCGGCATTCTCCAGAATGGTGATGTGGCCCCGGCGCGAGTGGCCTACATGATCGGCTGCCTGGAGGCGTTGCAAACTGCCTACGCTGAAGCAGGCGGGCAGCTGCTAGTTCTCCAGGGCGACCCGCGCCAGAAAATTCCGGCCCTGGCCCAGGCCCTAGAGGTCGAGGCCATCTACTGGAACCGCGACGTAGAACCCTACTCGCGCCAGCGCGACACCTGTGTAGCCCAGGCGCTCAAGGAAGCGGGCATCGAATTTCACACCACCTTTTGGGATCAGCTGCTGCACGCGCCGGGAGAAGTCCGCACCGGGGCAGGTGACCCCTACAGCGTCTACACGCCCTTCTGGCGCAACTGGATTCAGCAGGCAAAGGCTGACCCGCTGCCTGCTCCCCAGGGGCTACAGCCCCTGAGCGCTGAGCAAAAAAAAGCGGCGGCCAAGGTAGGCTGCATCGAGCTGCCCAGCGCCGCCGATTTGGGCTTTAGCTGGCAGAATGGGTTTCCGGTGGAGCCGGGCGAGGCGGCGGCCCTAGATCGCCTCGAAGAATTTTGCGACGACGATCGCGCCATTGCCGCCTACGACGAACAGCGCAATTTTCCCTTTGTGGACGGCACCTCGCGCCTCAGCGCGGCGCTGAAGTTTGGGGCCGTAGGCATTCGCACCGTGTGGGCTACCGCCGATGCCGCCTACAGCCGCTGCCGCAGCGACGAGACCCGCGACAACGTGCGAACCTGGCAGCAGGAGCTAGCCTGGCGCGAGTTTTACCAGCACGTGATGTATTTTTTCCCGGAGCTGGCCGATGGCCCCTACCGATCGCCCCTCAAAGACTTTCCCTGGGTCAATAACGAAGACCATTTTGCGGCCTGGTGCGAAGGGCGCACGGGCTACCCCATTGTCGATGCCGCTATGCGCCAGCTCAACGAGATTGGCTGGATGCACAATCGCTGCCGCATGATCGTGGCCAGCTTTTTGACCAAAGATCTCATCGTTAACTGGCAGTGGGGTGAGAAATATTTCATGCAGCACCTAGTCGATGGCGACCTGTCGGCCAATAACGGCGGCTGGCAGTGGAGCGCCTCTAGCGGTATGGACCCTAAACCGCTGCGAATTTTTAACCCCGCTAGCCAGGCTCAAAAGTATGACGCGGAGGCCGAATACATTCGCCAATGGGTGCCCGAACTCCGATCGCTGGACACCGGAGCCCTGGTGACGGGGAAGATTGCGGCGGGCGATCGCGGTGACTATCCAGCCCCGATTGTCGACCACAAAACCCAGCAGGCCCTATTCAAAGATAAGTACAAAGCCCAAAAGGCTTGAGCCTACGCCTGGGGCGATCGCTACCGCCGCCGCCTGGGGCGCACGATACTAAACAGCAGCCACAGGCCAAAGACGCTGGCCGCCGCAAATAAAACAATGCTGAGAATCTGCCCCTGGGGCGACTGGCGGCCCGTGGCAACGATCGCTGCTCCCACAATCAGCGCGGCCACCACAATGCTAAACGACTGCCGGTTGGAGGCCTCGTCAAAGCTGCGGCGCAGGTCGTCGATGGCGCGAATGTTGAGGTTAAAGGTGAGCTGCTCGGAACTGAGGCGATCGAGCAAAAAGCCCACCTGGCGCGGCGAGCTGAGCGACAGGTTGCGAAACTCTAGCCCCGTGCGCAGCAGCGCCAGCAGCGGATCGTCGCCGACCAGCTGCTGCCGAAACAAATCGGCCATCAGCGGCCGCACTTCGTCAATCAGGTTGACGCCGGGGTTGAACTGACGAGCGGCCCCCTCCAGGTTGGCCAGCGACTTGGTAAATAACCCCACATTGGCGGGCCAGCGCAGGTTGTTGCGAATGCCCGCCGCCAAAATTTCACCAAAAATTTCGGCGGTGTTGATCTGCTCCAAACTCAGGCCGTAGTAGCGACCTAGCAGACGGGTGTAGTCGCTCTCTAGCCGGGCCAGGTTAACTGGCTTTAGAGGTTCGGCCAGCTGCAGAGTGAGCTGGGTGCAGCGCTGGGCGTCGCAGTTGACAATGGCCAGCACCATTTCAGTCATGGTGGTGCGGGTACGCGGATCCATATGCCCCATCATGCCGCAGTCGAGCAGGGCCAGGCGACCATCGTTCAAATAAAAAATGTTGCCGGGGTGAGGATCGGCGTGAAAAAAACCATCGACAA
>JBARVK010000369.1:0-4800 GCA_049646225.1 Nodosilinea sp. | reverse complement strand
GCCAAACCCTGGCCGCTGGCTGGCAACCCCTGCTAGACAGCGCTCCCGACCAAGAGCGACTGCGCCATTTTGCCCTGGCGATGCCGCTGGCCTGCCGCACCCACTTGCCCCCCGCCACCAAAGGATCTCTACCGCTGGCCTGCGGTTCTCCCCTGCCCGATCCGCAACCGCTGCTGCTGCAGTTTTTGGCCGCACTGGTGGATCACCGGGTGCGGCAAGCGGCCCAGGCCCAACCCCTCAACGGTCTGGCCAGCCTGGGCAAGGAACTTCCCCTACAACCCTGGCTCCAGGCGCTAAGTCAGCCGGTAGGTAGCCTAGAAGCCAGCGCCGCCGCCGCCCACCGGCTTCAGGAGGCCCTGACCACCTGGACCACACCCCTGCAAACCCTGGCCGATGACCCGGCCCGTCAATTTCGTCTGCGGCTGGTGCTACAACCCCCGTCTAATCTCGATCAGCCCTGGCAGCTGCGCTACCAGCTGCAATCGGCGGCCAACCCTGACTGGCGGCTAGAAGCCGCATTGATTTGGCAGCACCCAGTGGCCGAGCTGCACCACCAGGGAGCCATTCTCAAAGCGCCCCAGGAAACCCTGCTGGGGGCACTAGGGCGCGCGGCGCGACTATACGACCCCATTCGCGACAGCCTGCGCCAGCAGCACCCCACCCACTGCGACCTCGACCCCATCCAGGCCTACCAGTTTATCAAGGCCTCGGCCTGGCAACTGCAAGACAACGGCGTTGAGGTCGAGCTGCCTCCTGGTCTGGCTCAAACTGCTGAGGATGGATCGGGACGGCTGGGCCTCAAGGTGCAGGCGGAGGTACCACCTCAAAAGCAGCGGCAGCGCCTCGGCCTCAAAAGCCTGCTCAACTTTCGCTGGGAGCTGTCGATCGCAGACGAAACCCTCTCAGCCGACGAGTTTGAGCAGCTGATCAACCAGGGCTCACCCCTGGTCGAAATCAACGGTCGCTGGGTCGAGCTAAAGCCTCAGGATGTGAAGGCCGCTCGGCAGTTCTTGGCGGGGCAAAAGACCGCTACGCCTCTGTCAGTGGAAGACGCCCTACGAATTAGCACGGGCGACACCCAGCTGATCGACAAGCTGCCGGTGGTCAGCTTTGAGGCCACCGGGGCGCTGCAAACCCTGATTGAAACCCTCACCACCGGCAACCAAACCCTGGCGGAAATGGAGGCCCCCAGCGGCTTTAAAGGCACGCTGCGACCCTACCAGGCGCGCGGGGTGTCGTGGCTGGCCTTTTTGGAACAGTGGGGCCTGGGGGCCTGTTTAGCCGACGATATGGGCCTGGGCAAAACGATTCAGCTGATCGCTTTTTTGCTCTACCTGCAAGACAACGGCTGGCTAGAATCTCCGGTGCTGCTGGTCTGCCCCACCTCGGTGCTGGGCAACTGGGAGAAAGAAGTCAAACGGTTTGCCCCTAAGCTCAACACCCTGGTACACCATGGCGATCGCAGGCCTCGCGGCAGCGCCCTGGCCCAAGCCGTGCAGGACAAGCACCTGGTGATCACCAGCTACGCCCTGCTTTACCGCGACCTCAAGCCTCTACAGTCGGTGAACTGGCAGTGCCTAGTGCTCGACGAAGCCCAGAATATTAAAAACTCCGACGCCAAACAGTCGAAGGCGGCCCGTCAGATCAAAGCGCAGTTTCGCGTTGCCCTCACCGGCACTCCGGTGGAAAACCGCCTGGGCGAGCTGTGGTCCATCATGGACTTTCTCAACCCCGGCTACCTGGGGCCAAAAAATTTCTTTCAGCGCCGCTTTGCCACCCCGATCGAGCGCTACGGCGATACGGCCTCGCTGCGGGCGCTAAAGGGGCTAGTGCAGCCGTTCATTCTCAGGCGGCTGAAGACCGATCGCAGCATCATCCAAGACCTGCCCGACAAGCAGGAAATGACCGTATTCTGCGGCCTTTCCGCCGAGCAGGCTAACCTCTACCAGCAGACCGTCGATGCGGCCCTCGAAAGCCTGGACGAGGCCACCGGGGTGCAGCGCAAGGGTCAAATCCTGGCGCTACTGACCAAGCTCAAGCAGATCTGCAACCATCCGGCTCAGTTTTTGCAGGAGCCCGGCCTGGGGCTGAAGGGGCGATCGGGCAAGCTACAACGGCTCGACGAAATGCTCGAAGAAGTGATTGCCGAGGGCGATCGCGCCCTGATCTTTACCCAGTTTGCCGAGTGGGGCAAACTGCTGCAGCGGCACCTGCAGTCGTACCTGGGTCAGGAAGCGCTGTTTCTCTACGGCAGCACCACCAAAAACCAGCGTGAGATCATGGTCGATCGCTTCCAGAACGACCCCGCCGCCCCCCGGCTGTTCATTCTCTCCCTCAAGGCGGGAGGGGTGGGGCTCAACCTGACTCGGGCCAACCACGTCTTCCACTACGATCGCTGGTGGAACCCGGCGATCGAAAACCAGGCCACCGACCGCGCCTTCCGGATTGGCCAAACCCGCAATGTGCAGGTGCACAAGTTTGTCACCACCGGCACCCTAGAGGAGCGCATCCACGAGATGATCGAGGGCAAACGGGCCCTGTCTGAGCAGGTAGTTAGCGCTGGCGAAGGCTGGCTGACCGAGTTCGACACTGACCAGCTACGCAACCTGCTGCTGCTCGATCGCAACGCGATCATCGACGATGATGGCGAGTAGTCAGCCTGGCATGAGCACAGGCCCCTGGGGCATCGGCCCAGAGCAGCCCGGTTGTGCTACTGGCACAGACTAAAATGCTACGGTGGGTCACCGGGAGTATGGTTATGAGTGGCCTAGATTGGTTACCCCAAGCTACCCGGCCAGATAGTTTTGATTGGAGGTACACCATGACATCCCTGAAGCAATCGCTGAAATTTGCCGCCCTAGGGCTAGCCGCCGTAGCCGCCACCGTTGGCCTTAGCACCGCTTTGCCCCAGGCCAGCCAGGCTCAAACCGGGCTCACCATCTTTGGCGGTGTTGAGCCTGAGTTTCGGCTCGGCTACCTGATCGATTTCAACACACCGTATAGCACCAACGCCCGCTACTACCTCAACATCATGCGGACCAAGCTGCCCCGCGATGTGATTTCCCTCGAAATTGACTATCCCGACACCTTTACCGAAATTGGCGGCCGCATCGACCCCAACAAAATCGAGCTACGCAGCGGCGACTGGCGCGGTGGAGAAAGCATTCCGCTGAAAGTAGTCGATCTGTACGAAGACGAAAACAGAATTGAGCTCATTCCCGAGCAGCCTATTCCCGCTAACACCAACCTGGTGGTGGTGCTGTCTGACGTGCGCAACCCCCGCCGCTACGGCTACCACTATTTCAACCTGCGCATGATGTACCAGGGCGATGTGATCAACCAGTACACCGGCACCTGGCCCATGGAAATTGCTTCTGACACCAATCAGCGCCGATAAGCGCCAGTTGGTGCTACTATTGTAGACTGTGACTTTTTATCAGAAACAGGCAACGCCATGAGTAAGCGCACCCTAGGGGGCACCAACCGAAAGCAGAAGCGAACCTCCGGTTTTCGCGCTCGTATGCGCTCCCACACCGGCCAAAACGTGATCAAAGCCCGTCGCCGTAAAGGCCGGGCCAAGCTCGCTGTCTAACCCCGCTTGGGGATAGATCAAACCGTGGGCATCAAGCATTTTGGCCCTGGGGCTACCACAAGCTCCAGGGCTATTGCTGTTGGCAGAAATAGTGAACGTCTAAGGGTTGGGCCGTGCTACCCAAACAAAACCGACTGCGCAAGTCGCCGCAGTTTTCCCAAGTCTATCGGCGAGGCAAGAAAGCTGTTTCTGCCCACCTGATCCTGCGGGTCTGGTCGGTGCCCGCTGACCCCGGTGCCGCCGCCCCAACCCAGCAGGGCCCCTGCATTGGTATTGTGGTTAGCCAGAAAGTACACAAGCGGGCGGTGGTGCGCAATCGACTCAAACGCCAGGTGCGCGCGGCTCTCTACACCCTGCTGCCCCGGCTTGACCCCGCTCTCTGGATTGTGATCAATCTGCGCCCCGAGGCCACTCAGTGCGAATATGGCGAATTTTTGCGAGAATTAGAGCAGTTGTTCACCAAGCTAGAGGTAATCCATGGGCATTCGTGAGGACGTGTTCTACGAGGGCGGCCCCCACATCGGCGATTTAATTGTCAATGTGCTGCTGGGCTTTACGATCATTTGCCTTCCCCTCACGGTTGGGGCGATTACCCGTGCCCTGTGGCTGCGCTACCGCATCACCAGTCGGCGCATTTCGGTGACCGGCGGCTGGATGGGGCGCGATCGCACCGACCTGATTTACAACGAAATCAGCAAAATTGTCACCGTGCCTCGGGGCATCGGCCTCTGGGGAGATATGGTCGTCACCCTCAAGGACGGCAGCCGTCTAGAACTGCGCTCTATGCCTCGCTTCCGCGAGGTCTATGAGTACATCAACGAGCGCATTCCTGCCAAAGCCAAAGCCGCCAGCGGCGCTGTCGGCGAAGTTTAAACCTACGGCAATCCGCCACCGATCGGGCGGCTTGCCTCCCCGACTATGGGGTAGATTAGGTAACTGAGCAGTTAATGTAGTATCCCCTGTTGCAGGGTTCAGGTGCCCATGGATTTTGGAATTGGATTTCTGACCAACAACATCATGTTGCCGATCCTAGATTTTTTCTACGGGATCGTGCCCAGCTATGGGTTGGCCATTGTGGCCCTCACCCTGGTGATTCGGTTTGCGCTCTATCCTCTCAATGCTGGCTCTATTCGCAACATGCGGCGCATGAAGGTGGCCCAGCCCCTCATGCAAAAGCGCGTTAAAGAAATCCAAGAGCGATATAAAGA
>JBARVK010000368.1:0-3730 GCA_049646225.1 Nodosilinea sp. | reverse complement strand
CTTTATGGGCGTGCTGGGCAAATGGAGCCAGCTGTCGCTGCGGGACCTGGCGGGGCAGGCCAAAAATCCCTTTTTGCGGGCCGCGATGCCCCATATGTTTGCCTGGCCCGATGTGCCGGTGATGGTGGGCATGTCGCTGCTGGCCTATTTAGACAACGGCAATGCGGGGTTTCCGGTGGGGGGCGCGATCGCCTTTGCCCGCGCCATTGAGCAGCGCTACCTAGATCTAGGCGGCGAAATTCATTACGCTGCGCCCGTGGAGCAGATTCTTGTCGACCACGACCAGGCCCTCGGGGTGCGCTTGGCCAGCGGCGAGGAACACCGCGCAGACCGGGTCATTTCGGCCTGCGACGGTCGCCGCACCATCTTTGATTTGCTCCAAGGCCACTACATTAACCGCAGAATCGAAAAGCTCTACGACGGGCACCTACCGCTGCACTCGCAGTTTCAGGTTTGGCTGGGGCTCAATATAGACCTGTCGCAGCAGCCTCCCTGGGTAACGCATTTGCTGGCAGAGCCGATCGCGATCGCAGGCCAAGATCACTCTGAAATCGGCGTCAAACACTACGATTTTGATCGATCGCTGGCTCCGCCCGGCAAGTCCATCATGAGCCTGATGCTGACCACCCACCACGGCGACTGGCAAACCAGCAGCAGCTCCCCCCATCGCGAGGCCGAGCGCCTGATTGACCGCATGGAGGCGTTTTACCCTGGGTTGAAGGATGCGATCGAATGTATGCAGGTGACCACCCCCCTGAGCCTAGAACGCGCCACCGGCAATTGGCAGGGGGCCAGCAGCGGCTGGCTGCTGACCAAAGACACCCTGCCCCTGATGATTAAGGGCGTACCCAAACGGCTGCCGGGCCTAGACCGCTTCTATATGGTGAGCCAGTGGACGGAGCCAGGTGGCAGCCTGCCCATCGTGGCGTTCTCGGGCCGCAATATGATCGCCGAAATTTGTCGGGAAGACGGACGCACCTTTGCAACCCAGGACCCGAGCTAGGCCTCATGCTCGGCTCGTTTGGTTCACTTGACTCCCTCGCTCCAAAAGTACCCACCCCGATCGCACATCAAGCTTCGTTGCGTTCCTTCGCCAGCCCCCAACCCCAGCAGGACAATGGAAGTAAGGGAATCGGTTGCAAAGAACCAAGCCCGACCGGTGCCCATGCACCAGGAGAATAACCCCATGCTGTCTCTGACCTATCACGATACGCTCTACCTCGTCACCGAACTCGGTGTTCTAGGGTTGGTGATCTTGCTGTATTGGCTAACCCTTCGTCTGGATCACGATCGTCCCCAGCTATAGCCACCCAGAGCAGACTTCCCCCTGTTCAGAACGACCTGTTTTATCGACTTGGAGGACACCTAATGTACCGCAAGATTTTAGTGGCATTAGACAACAGCCCTACCAGCGATGCTTTGGCCACCCAAGCCCTGGAGCTAGCCCAGGCCACGGGAAGCGAGCTGCTGCTGGTACACAGCCTATCCAGCCAGGATGACCAAAGCCCGTTGCCCATGCCGGCCAAGCTTGACAGTATTTACTGGGCCCCCGGCACTGAGCTTGATGTAGACGCCTGGCGGCAGGAGTGGGCGCGCTACGCAACCGAAAGTTTAGAGCGCCTGCGCCATCACGCGGCGATCGCCAACACCGCCGGAGTTCCCACAGAGTTTCGACAGCTGGCGGGCAACCCTGCGACGACCCTTTGCAAAGCGGCCCAAGCCTGGGGAGCGGACCTGATCGTGGTGGGCAACCGAGGCCGCCGAGGCCTCAGCGAACTGGTATTGGGCAGCGTCAGCAACCACGTCATGCACCGCGCCCCCTGCGCGGTACTGGTGATGAAGGGCACAGCGCTGAGCCCAGATGAGCAGCCTGAGCAAACGATCGAAAGCGTACGGGATCCAAAGCATTCGGTAGATTGATCGCAACGTAACGATTCATGATCTTTTTCTGCCATTTTCTTGGGGAAAACGGCGGAAAAGCAGGGGAAAAGCAGGGGAAAAGCCAGGGCCATAACGGGGATAACTACGCGACTGTCGGAGCAGTTGCCGCGATCGCATCCAAGGGTGTGGAAACTGGGAACAATTCCCCACACCTTTTCCCCAATTCGGTTAGTACCCTGATCAAGATGAATCAAGACTTGTAGGGCTTTTCCCCAATTTTCACAGATCCTTCTACTACGACTATTTTTTAAATTTTTCTATTTCCGGAAGGCCGATATTACCTAACAGGGGTTGCATCGATGGGTGTAGAGAAGGGTGCTAGGATGGGCACCCAATCCAAAAAGTCATTTCTTTCAACCTTGCTGAAACGCCCTTGGCAAAAGGGATCCAGCCTTGCAGAATTTCACTCAGGCAGCAGTTTTGCAGGGAATCCATTGCAAAGATGAGATACTGCTAGTACGGAGTTAGCCTGGTGTCACCGATTGGCATCTCAAGCTGTCATTCCTGGTCAATTGCGTTTCTTTTTCTCTGTTGCTATGAAGTTTATCTGCCCCCAGAGCGAGCTGAGTGCTCAACTGTCGTCGGTCAGCCGGGCTGTATCGTCGCGCCCCAGTCGCCCCGTATTGGCCAACATTTTGGTCAAGGCTGATATCGAGAGTCAATCGGTAACGCTAGTCGGGTTTGATGAAGTGTTGGGTATTGAAAGCCGCTTTAGCGCCCAGGTCGAAGAACCCGGTACGCTGACGCTGCCCGCTAAACTTTGGGGCGATATTGTCTCTCGGCTGGCGAACGAAGATATCACCTTAGAATCTGACGGCGACAGCACGACCGTGACGCTGACCTCATCCTCCGGGCGCTACGAGGTGCGGGGGCTGAGTGCCGAAGACTACCCTTCGCTGCCCACGGTAGAAGACGGCGAGGCGATCGCGCTCTCAGCCGATGCCCTGCTCAGTGGCCTGCGCGGCTCGCTGTTTGCCACCAGCGGCGACGAAACCAAACAGGTGCTTACCGGCGTTCACCTGATGTCTGAAACCGACGCTCTGGAGTTTGCCGCCACCGACGGCCACCGCCTCTCGGTCGTGCAGACCACCGATGAAGCCGCCACCGAAACCCCCGTGATGGATGTCACCGTGCCCGCCAAAGCCCTGCGCGAGCTAGAGCGCATGATTCAGGGCTACACCTCTAACCAGCCGGTGGCTCTGCGGCTCGATGAAACCCAGGTGCTGTTTGACCTGGGGGCGCAGCGCCTCACCACTCGCCTGCTGGAGGGGCAGTATCCCAACTACCGCCAGCTGCTGCCCAAGCAGTTTGCCCGCCAGGTCACCGTCGATCGCCGCCTGCTGATGTCGAGCCTGGAGCGCATTGCGGTGCTGGCCAGCCAGAAAAATGACATTATCAAAATCACCCTCAACAGCGGCGATCAATCGATTGCGCTCTCGGTCGAAGCTCAGGAGGTGGGCAGCGGTCGCGAAGACCTGCCCGCCCAGGTCACCGGCGACGACCTCGATATTGCCTTTAACGTGCGCTACCTGCTGGATGGCCTCAAGGCGTTCGACACGACTGAGGTGCAAATGCAGTGCAATGCAGCCACCAGCCCGGCCGTATTTGTGCCCCTGGGCGAAACCAAGATCACCTACCTGGTCATGCCCGTGCAGATTCGGGGCTAGGCGTAACGCCAAGGGTGATGGGTACTGTATAGCCCCAGGGCTATTTCATGCTCAAATGTATCTTTTATTTCCCATGGCTCTGGATTCGTGGGTTTGAGACGAAATCCGATGTGGTAAACCTC
>JBARVK010000367.1:0-2798 GCA_049646225.1 Nodosilinea sp. | reverse complement strand
CAATTGGTTCATCATAAGTGATGATTGCTGGTGGCATCTTAACTATGCAACCAGTAACTGTTGGGGAGACCTCAGGGCATTAGCTACAGATTTTCCCCGGTTTTTTGCCCATACTCTTTTAGCACTTGAGGTGCGATCGCTATGACCAGCTTTTCTCCAGGCCAGTCTGAGCCCGATGAATTTCCCCTTGAACCTGGCCACGTCGAGCATGTGCCCTGGGGGCAAGACGACGACGACAATGAAATGCAGGTCTTTGAGGGCCACTGGTCTGACTACAGCGCTGAGGTGGTCGACGTACTGCGGCCCGGCTCGCGCTACCAGGTCAAGTATGAGGGCACCTATTGGACCGCCATTCCAAGCGAGCCGGGGGTCGACTTTCAACCAAATGACTTGGTGGCTGTGATAGGCCGCAAAGGTAATGAGCTAATGATCCGGCCCCAGCCCGGTCACCCTGACCAGCTGCCGACGTCGTAGCTAACTTAAGCTGCCATAGCCACAGCGGAAGAATTACGCTGATTAGCAGACTGCCTCTACCTCCTAAATCGAGCGATCGCAAGCTAGAAACCTAAACCTAGCGCCCCACGTCCCCACGGACAGCCGGGGGATATTTCTTTGGGTTTTGGGCAATAATTGCAGTAGGTAAGGGAGAGCAGTCCATGGCCACCAGTACAGATCGCCTCGATCGCATTGAAGCTCTGGTAGAGCGCAACAGCGAAGCTATTCAGCACAACAGCAAAGCTATTCAAAAGCTGACCGAGGAAACTAAGGAGCTTAACATTCGCTTTGCAGCCTATCAGCAGGCTTCGCAGTGGGTCGTAAACCTCGCCTTTGGTCTGCTGGCGACGGCTACCATCACGACCATTGTGACTGCTGTGGTTCGGTAGCAGGGGTTAGGTCGCGGGGTTGCTAACCCCCATCCGAATCTCGGAGCAAAACGACGCTATTTGTTCGGTATCACCGACTTTGACTACGCTGGTGCGCATGCGCAGGTTGGGGTTCACAAACCACAGGCGCTCTTCTACCTGTCCGGTTTCGGTAGGGGTGGTAATGGAGAGCACCTCATCGTCGACTCGGTAGCGGCCCTGCAGGACAGATGACCCGGTGGCCTGCAACAAGTCTCCCTCGCCGGCGTCTGTAGGCGTGAACATAACCATGAGGGCGGTGCGTTGTATTTTTTGGGGTTGCCCGTCGAGCTGGCTGTCCTGGTGAACGCGCAGGCCGCAGGCAACTTGGCTGGGGTCGTGGCCTAGGGGTGCACAGGTGGCCGCTAGGTCGGCATCGGTGGCGGGCAAAAACTCAATCACCAGATTAGACTGCCCCGCTTGAGAACTTTGCCCCGCCAGATCGTGGGTCGTACGCTGAGAAAACCACTTGCCAGCCAAGGATTCAAAAAAGTTCACAATGTCCATGGGAGTAATCTGCGTTTTGCCAAATCGTCACAGTTTTCAATTCTAAGGCGAAGCGATCCTTTTCTAGCCTGATTTTTAAGGCGAATTAACTCTAAACCAACGTCCTGCAAGAGCCGATTAATTGTGTACAAATGTTGCGAGAGAAAAAGTGCTGAACCCCTTTTCCCGTAAGAATTAGAGAGCATCACAGAGTGATAAGCTAACGGTTACGCTTTAAGTTCACGTTTGAACGGGCGCTTATACAACGCTGTTCTTGATAAAACCGCTGTTCTGTAAAAAATTGGTGACGCCTTCCATGACCGCAGTGAACCAGGTACCTTTGTTGCTCCGCGCCGCCCGCCACGAGGTGCTAGAGCGTCCCCCCGTATGGATGATGCGCCAGGCCGGGCGCTATATGAAGGTGTACCGCGATCTGCGCGATAAATACCCGTCCTTTCGCGATCGCTCCGAAAATGCCGACCTGGCAATCGAGATCTCGCTACAGCCCTGGCGCGCCTTTCGCCCCGATGGGGTGATTATGTTCTCGGATATTCTGACGCCGCTGCCGGGTATGGGCATTCCCTTCGACATTGTCGAGAGTAAAGGGCCGATCATCGACCCGCCGATTCGCACCCAGGCCCAAATCGATGCGGTGCATGAGCTGGACCCTGAGACGGCGCTGCCCTACATTCGCACCATTTTGCAAACTCTGCGTAGCGAAGTGGGCAACGAGGCCGCTGTGCTGGGGTTTGTGGGCTCGCCCTGGACCCTGGCCGCCTACGCCGTGGAGGGCAAGACCTCGAAGAGCTACACCAATATCAAGGGCATGGCCTTTAGCGAACCCGCTATGCTGCACACGCTGCTGGGCAAGCTGGCCGACAACATCGCCCAGTATGTGCGCTACCAGATCGACTGCGGTGCCCAGGTGGTGCAGCTGTTTGACTCCTGGGCCGGGCAGCTCAGCCCCATGGACTACCGCACCTTTGCGCTGCCCTACCAGCAGCGGGTGGTGCAGCAGGTGAAGCAGACCCACCCCGACACCCCGCTGATTCTCTACATCAGCGGTAGCGCCGGGGTGTTTGACCTGATGGGTGAGTCAGGCGTCGATATCGTCAGCGTCGACTGGACGGTGGATATGGCCGAGGCTCGCCGCCGTCTAGGGCCAAACATGGGCGTGCAGGGCAATATTGACCCCGCGATTTTGTTTGGCTCTCAGGCGCTGATCCGCGATCGCATTCTCGACACCATTCAAAAAGCGGGCAACCGGGGCCACATTCTCAACCTGGGCCACGGCATTTTGCCCGGCACCCCCGAAGAGAACGCCGCCTACTTCTTTGAGACGGCTAAGAACGTCGACAAGCTGCTGGCGACGGTTTAATCCCCTGTGTCATCCTGTGTAGGGGCGCAGCA
>JBARVK010000366.1:0-5540 GCA_049646225.1 Nodosilinea sp. | reverse complement strand
TGAGGGGACGGGGCGAGTCGTAGCCAAAGGTTTTAGGGTTCAGCGACCGAATTTCGCCGTCTACTTTCTTATAAAAGCCCTGTCCCGCCTTGGCCCCCAGCGTACCGGTGGCCACCAGCTTGCGCAGCAGGTCAGGAACGTGAAACCACTCTCGCCGTTCGTCGTGGGCGATCGCTGGGTAGAGGTTGTCGGCCACGTAGAGCAGCGTATCTAGCCCCACCAGGTCCGCCGTACGGAAGGTAGCCGACTTGGGCCGCCCCACCAGAGTGCCGGTGAGGGCGTCGATTTCTTCGATGGTATAGTCGCCGTCCACAAAGGCACGGATACCCAGCATCGAGACAAACACACCGATGCGGTTGGCAATGAAGTTGGGCGTATCTTTGGCGACAACGATGCCTTTGCCCAGGCGGTTGCGGCCAAAGTCGGCCAGTCGCTCCACTACAGCAGGGTCGGTATCGGCGGTGGGAATGAGTTCGAGCAGCTTCAGGTAGCGGGGCGGATTAAAAAAGTGGGTACCCAAAAACCGTTTTTTGAAGGAGCGCGATCGCCCCTCCGCCACCTGATGAATCAACAGCCCGCTGGTGTTGGTAGAAATCACCGCAGTTGACCCCACCGTACGCTCTACCCTAGCCATCAGGTCTTGCTTAATGGCCAGGTTTTCAACCACCGCTTCAATCACCCAATCCACCCCGGCCAGACGATCAAAATGCTCATCGTAGTTGCCCAAAATGACCCGCTTGGCCGCCTGTTGGGTGTAGAAAATTGGCGGCGACTGCTTCTGAGCTTTTTTGAACGCTCCCTCTACCAGATCGTTTTTGTGGCCATCCTTAGCCGGCAGTTCGAGCAGGTGAACGGTCAGGCCAGCGTTGGCCAGGTGAGCCGCGATCTGGGTACCCATGACCCCGGCTCCAAGGACGGCAGCGGTTTGAAGTGGCTGGTGCATGGTTGGCTCCTTTTTTAGAGTGATGGCGTGGGGAGTGGGGGAGTGATGGAGTAGGGGTGTTTTGGAGTGATAGGGGAGGTGGGGGAGGTGAGGAAGCGGCGGGAGTGTTGGTGATTTGGTGGAATGGGGGTGTTTGGGCGGTTGTGGGATAGCTGTCTTGGCTGGTCAGCTGGGGTGGGTAGGGTGCTTATTCCACAAGGCATGTAAGAATTTGAACCAGTCACGGGATGACGCTTTACTTAAAACTTTGAACCCTCCATCACCCCATCACCCGATTACTCCATTACCCCGTCACCCGATTACTCCATTACCCCGTCACCCCTCAGTACCGCATTAGCGATCGCGCATAAACCGGACAACTCTCTCCCCCATCTCTCCCATCTCCCCCATCTCCCCTATCCCCCTGCCCTTCCCCATCGCCATACAGCCGCTCTACCACCGTTGCCAGCCCCTCACGGTTGAGCTGTTCGGCGGCAATCAGGGTAAACTTGCGCACGGTGGTCCAGTAGGGCAGTTGGCAGTTGGCCTGGTCAATCAGGCGTTGGTAGAGGGCGGTGATGCGGGGATGGTGCCACCAGTCGGGCTGGGTGGTGTCGATGTCCCAGTCCTGGGCCTGGAGAGCGGTTAAATTTGGCACAATCACCATGGCGCAGAACTTGCGGTTGGCGCCCACGGCAATGGCCTGGGCCACCAGGGGCGAAATCTTGAGCCCGGCTTCCAGCGGTTGGGAGGACACGTATTTGCCGGTGCAGAGCTTAAACAGGGATTTTTTGACTCCGGTGATGGTTAGAAAACCATCGGCATCGAGCTGGCCCAGGTCGCCGGTGTGCAGCCAGCCGTCGGTGGTGAGAACGGCGGCGGTGGCGGCGGGGTCGTGGTAGTAGCCCTGCATCACAAAGGGGGCACGCACCAGAATTTCCTGGTCGGAGGCCAGGGTAAGTTCGACGCTGGGCACAGGCAGACCCACGGTACCGGGGCGGTTTTGGCCTTCGCGGTTGTAGTAGAGCACGCCGCTGGTTTCGGTGAGGCCGTAGCCCTGGTATACCGGCACCCCAGCGGCGGAGAAGAATTGCACCAGCTCTCCAGATAGCGCCGCCCCGCCACAGATGCAGGTTTTGAGCTGCCCCCCAAAGACCTGACGCCATTTGGGGAACACCAGTCGTTCGGCTAGCTGCAATTGCAGTCGGTAAAGCCCCTGGGGTGGCTGTTCGACATCAAACCGGGTAGCTAACTTAATGGCCCAATGCAGCACCCGCCGATCGAAGCGGCTGAGGTGATGCCCCTGATCTAAAATGCGGCTGTGCACCTTTTCAAGCAGTCGGGGCACCGTGATTAAAATGGTGGGCTTGACCCGGCGCAGATGCTTAATCAGGTGGTTAGGGTCAGAAAAGTAAATGCTGTGGCCCCAGGCCAGGTGCCCATACAAAAACACGCGGGCAAAGATGTGGGTCAGGGGCAAAAACAGCAGGGCCACTTCCTCGGGGCCGGTGCCGAGGTTGGGATAGCTGGAGAAGGCGGCCAGCACGTTGGCGGAAATGTTTTCGTGGCTGAGCATTATCCCTTTGGGCCGCTTGGTTTCGCTGGCGATGTAGATGATGGTGGCCAAGTCCCGGGGGGCGATCGCATCTCCCAAAGCCTGAACCACTGCCGCCGTCCAGCGCTGGCGCCCTAGATGACGCACCTCGGCCAGCGAGCAGACCCGCAACGCCTCGGGCATAGGCACCGGCGGGCAGAGCGGCTGAGACTGAACCTCACAGAGCAGGTGAGGAATTTGCAAACAGGCTTCTGGGGCGGGCAGCGGCAGCACCGACTCTGGAGCTGAAACCTTACCCCCAAGAGTCTGATCGGCCTGCCAATTCTCCGGCACCTCGGCCACAATCACGGTTTTCAGGGTGGGCACTTCCCACAGGTAGGGCCGAATCTGGTCGAGCAGATCGACGCTCGACACCAGCAGCAGGGGGGCTTCCACCTCCTGGAGAATAAACAGAATATTCTCAATGGTCTGGGTCAGGTCAATAGGAACGTTGACCAACCCGGCCAGCAGGGTGCCAAAGTCGGCGATCGCAAACCCCATATCGCTGTGCATCATCAGGGCAACGCGATCGCCCCGGTGCAGACCAAAGGTCTCTAAACCCAGGGCCAACTCTTCTACAGCGCGACAAAAGGCGTCAGTCGAGAGGGATTGCCACTTGCCTTTGCGCCAGTGGTTCAGGGCGCGGTCGTTAGAGATGGCGACACCATCGGCACCCTGCAGCAAAGACGGCAGGGTGTGACGAAGGATAGGGATGGCGGGACTTGCGATCGCATCGTTCAGGATGGTTGGGGTAGTCATGAGGGCAGAGCAGTAAGGGGAGGTAAATCCAGAGCGGTAGCTAGGTTGCGACTGGGTAAAGCGAGTCAGTTAACAGGACGTAAGTGGCCAAACGTTTTTCTCCCTCGTTTGTCAACGAAGTAAGGGAAGAATGAACAAGCCAAAGGCACCCGCCACCCATGGCAGACTGTTATCTTGATGGCCTTGGCATGAGAGCATTTACCAAAGAATTAGGCCTGATGCGTCAGGGCTACAAAGACCCTGGCCTATTTCCCGGCTGAGATACTGAAAACGACAGCCAACACCTGCGTCACAAACTCTTGCCAATCATTGCCACATTGTTTTAAGTAAATTACTGACAACAAATTGCTCGAACCTGGCGCAATGGCTCTCAAACATTAGCGATTTGTCATAGCCAGCCTTCTACCTCAGGGGAGATAAAAAGCCATAGTGAGGATGGCCAAAAAACCTGTGGACCCGGCTTAGGTCACCCGTTGCTTCATTTATTATAACCGCCGGGTTCTCCCTCATCCTCAATTGAAATCTATCGCAAATAATGTTTGTACAGAATTGAGTTATTCTGGCATTCTACCTATACACAAATCTCTAGATCGCCGGGACGATTGACTCTGGAGTGATGGGGCAACGGTATGATAGAGCGACCAGATATTTCGCTAACCTCTGTGGGATCACGTAAGAAAGAGAGAAAAATTTAACCTCCCTACCACCACTTAGCGTTTAGACCCTGCAATCGCAGGCCATCCATAAGCCTGCTTTCAATACCAGAAGCTTTTGCCATTGCGGCAATACTGGCTTAGCACGCGATTCGCCAAGATCGTCCCCCCCTCAGTCGTCCGAAGGGACAAGCATGAAGGCGAAAACCTTCGAGGATATCGACAATTCTACGGTTCCGCTATTTTGCCGCCTAATTCTTATTTTGAGACTTACCTAAATCAATTCAAGTCTTAAATAAGTTCTTTCGGGACTTGTTGCAAGACTCACGGATTCGCAATTGGTAGGCAAGCGTTGTAGTGAGGGCTTTGGGTACCGCAAAATGGCGTCTACCGCCTCAGTAAGAGAGCATGAAGCTAGGAGGGGTAGTCGAGATGTCTTAAGCGCGTCCCGAAAGTAGCATCTTAAGACCAAAGAATACACTCACTAGTCTCAATATAAGAATCCAAGGGCTGGCTGGCAGAGCCGGGTGCCGGACAAGAAAATTCTTAGGGGTAAGGCAGTTGTCGGTATCAATGCAGTACTAGCAATTTTCGGGCAGCACAGCTATAACTGGGAGTGGCAATCAGGGCTTGCAGGTTATGGAGAAGGCGTTCCCCAGTAGTCATCGAACCCCTGCTAGCCCGATAACCATTGCCCAGAGGGTGCTACCGTCGGGGCGCTGCCGCTTACGCGGCCTGCCTGGGTACTGCCCTGGCCACAGGTTCTACAGAACCCTGAAATGGAGTTAAAATTTAGTCCAACTTTAGTCCACATATTTCTGTCTAGATGCGAAAGCATTGAAATAAAAGGGCTTTACCGTTTTGAGTGTTTGCGTGATACGCAACTACTCAAGGCCGAGATAATAGTTGTCGCATTTGTATTCCAACACCCCCACAACCCCTACAGGGATTGAAACATGCCCTAGGGATTTTGTTGGAGCAATCGATCTAGACTCCCATGATCTGCCGAAGGTAAAAGAACCTCAGTTCGGGATAGCGCCGTCCCCTCCTTTGGAGCTATCCGTTACGCAAAAGTCGGCCAATGCCATAGCAAACTAGGTTTTGGTCACAAGGCGAGCCCCTTCTAGCATGTGATGGAGCTTGGTGTAGCCGCGCCACAACGTTTTAAGACCCGGTTCACCATCGCTCTTACGGGCTAAAAAGCCCCCCAGTTGGGCAATCCAGAGCATCGCTTGGTGCATTGTTGGCGGTGTTTTAGCACGGCTTTTTGGGGCGAACTTACGACGCAACAACCGCCACTCCTCAGGCTGTAGGATCGCGTCGCAGGAGTCCTCTGGAGTCAGACGGGCCTGATAAGTCATCGACATCAGTCGCCAAGCGACGATGCTGTAGGTAGCGAGTGCCTTGAGCAATCGGTCTCGGTGTTGCAGTTGCAAGTTTTCGAATGTGCAGCCGCTTTTAAGGGTGAAATGAAACCGCTCGATGGTAAAGGTTCATACCCCCCCTGCCATCAGGCCGATAAATTCCAGTTTTTTTTAAGCCCCATAGGGGTTGTAGCTGGGTCATACTAGCGCCTAAGGATGCTCTTTTGAGTGATGGCCCATCTCGACAA
>JBARVK010000365.1:0-4834 GCA_049646225.1 Nodosilinea sp. | reverse complement strand
CTACTTACTCCTATCGAGACTTAATGGGTGATCACCCCCTCGTTCCTATCAAAACAGCCCAAACAACCGAGCCAGAACTAGAAGCAGGAAGCCTCTACCTAGTCGATAGAGACGGCAAGCTTTATCTACTTAGACCCTTGCTTAGTCGTCGCCAATGCCCAGAATGCGGCACCTGGGCCACGTTCTACATAGACGCCTACAAAAAGAATAGCGACACCGTCAACCTCAAGAGCATGGAACATGGCCACATAGCCCCCGACCCATCCGTTGCACCAATTTTCAGAGACTGGGGAGTTTTGAAAAATAATCTCCCAAACTGATCTGAAAGTATCAAAGCTCAAGGTGTTGACTATAGAAAAATAGCTAGAATGGCTTAACTCTAAGCAATTGATATCCATAGCAATTTCTCTGCTTTATGGCTAGAACTATTAACTGGCAGCATTTTTATTATCTAAAAACCTGCTACGGCATAGATTTCATCTCTCTCTCAGGTACTTTTGCAATAGCTGAAGCTACTCTTTTAAGAAAATCTTTGGCTCGACTTGACATTTTGGGAATAATTAGGCTAGGAGTTACTTAGTTCCCACTCCTCTGGGTTGGTCGCCTGGGGAGAGTGAAGCGGTCGCAAGGCCGAGATAAGGAGGACCACCCAATATGACTACCCAAGATCGGGGTGCCAAGATTCAGGCACCTTCAGCTCGCCCATCTGTCGATCTGGCTAAGCTCCTAGAGCTGCTAGCCGATTCAATCGTTACCGAACAGGATCCATCTAAGGATTCTGACCCTAGAAAGCGATCGCTGTTTCTCTTCAGTGCTGACCCAGCGACAAAAAAGACCCGTTTGCGGGTTTGTACCTCAGCGGTTCTGCTCAGGCTTTTCTCCCACCCCAAGTTCAAAGACGCCTTCAAACCCTCGGATACAGGCGGTTTTGTCCAAGATTTTAATGCGCCTCCCTTTGGCCTCAGGGCCAAGCTGGGCGGAGAGCTACCCGAGGGCAACCCAGCCAAGCTACCGGGGCACCTCGACAAACTGATCGCGGCTATCGATCAGGCTTTGGACGCTGCTCTACCCGATGAGTCTGACCTGCCCAAGCTGTTGCTAGATCGCCCGGCCCAGCAGCTTCAAACCCTGGCCTCCTCTGTAGGGGCCACTTTCAAAGATCAGGTTTACCAGGCTAATCTTCAGCCCCTGGCGTTTGACTCCAGCGATCGCAACCGTTCTGCGGCAGTCGCCAAGGTTTTGGTGGCGGTCGAGCAGGTTGAGGCTGATGACTGCTTTGGCCGCATGAAAGAGGCGATCGAATCCCGCCTTGAACAGCGCGGCTACGACGAAGACGACATCGACAACGCCATCGATAGCCTAGAGGCTGAACGCGATCGCGCCGATAGCCAGATCACACGATTCCTCAATTTTCTAGACGACGCCGCGCTGTCCCGCGTGCGGCTGAATGTCACCTTCAGGATCATGGTTACTGTTGCGGAGCAGGCTCGCAGCAGTAACCAACGCGATAATCAATACCTGGTGGAGTACATCGACAGGGTTCTAGCGCTGCTGGAAGCCGTCAAAGCGGATGGCCTGTCTGTTGATCTGACCGCCCACTACGGCCAGAATGTTGAGTTTGACCTGGCCACCTACCTAAATCAGGCCACCTTCTACTCATGCCTGGCGGTATGGCCCGAATGGAAAACTCAAATCTTTGAAGAGAAGGTCAGCAACAAAGACAGCTACGGTGTACAGCGAGGAGTCAGCTATCGCTTCCGCATCAATGGCAATAACCCCGAAAAAGGGAAACCGGCTTTTGATGCCCGCCTAGACTTCATCCGCGAAACCCTGCTGGCGGAAGACCCACTCAGCGTATCGCCCTACAGCCTGTGCCGTCGCTTGGCCGAGCTGATTGTGCTAGATGTCGTCATTCCTAAACTCTCCGGAGAAGTTCAGGAGATTTCGGCGACAACGATTACCCAGACTGTCCAGACACGCCTGGCGACTTTAATGGCTGAAGGCAGGCCCGGCATCCAGGCTCTGATTCAAGACCTTAGCGATCGCACCGGAGCCATGCAGGCCGTTTCGCGGGCGCTGATTAAGCTGCTACAAGACAAAGGCAACAAAATTGTGGCCCAGACCCAGCGCCGCACAGCGCAGCAATTTATTTGCGTGAAACGAGGCGTTGTCGCCTGGAGCCGGTTGGAAGGAGCCGAACGAGGGGTTAAAGACCTGTTGGTGAGTGCCCCAACTCAGGCCCAGGAGTCAGTGGAGTGGTTTAACCACATCGAAATTTCTGAGACTCCCGACGTGCCTCAACTGCTGTTTTCCCTCAAAGTCACCACCGAATTAACAGAGCATAACTTGGTACCTAAGGGCACAACCCCTCAGGTCATGCAGGCCCAGCGGTTGTTTCCGGGGCAGCTACTTCAGGTCGTCTGGGTACCCTGCGAGTCGGGTAAAGACCAGCCCTACGATTTAACCCCAACAGCCAAGCAAGCCAGATCATGGGCGCTGTCGTCGTCAGTACTGGTTGAGTATGAGTTGCGCACCCTAACTCGCCAGCGGGGGACACAAAGGGGAGGGTCAGACACCCAACAGTGGCATGCTGCTGCGATCGCTGCTTTTCCCGTATTGATCTACTGTTGCCTATGGCGCATTATTCAGCGATTGCGCGAAGGCGCGGCGGAGTCACCCACAGACTTTACAACCCTGATGTTGCGCCTTCAGCAGACTGGCAAAAATAGCGCCAGTGAGGGCGAAGCTTACGTCTACGGAGCGGCCCAGTCCATAGAGGCGCTACTGGCTCAGGATAGCCCAGTCCGTATGCAGGGGATCACCCTAGATAACCTGGTCTCTGATTCCGCACGGTATGTCAAGTCAGGCGCGTTTGATGCCCTGGTCAGCGCCTTTCCCCTAGTGCTGACTACCCCGTCTCAACCCCAGGTCGAAAAAATCGGTCTAATCTCCTACTCGACGCGCCCCTGCGACGAAGCCCCCACCCTAAACGGCGACAACAGAAGTCACTTATTCTTTACCCAGAGCTATATCGCCTCTGCGATCGCCCAACCCTTTTCCGGGTACGCGCTCAAGCCAGAGCGCACCCAATCTGACATTATCAGATCCCAAGAGGAGATGCAGAACCAGCGCCTCGTTCGAGAAGAAATCGGACATCTTCGGCAGCTCGGCTGCAAGCACATCATTTTGCTGTCCCATGCCTACGGGGGGCGTCATCTCAACCGCATTGCCGACCACAACTCGCCCCTGACCCCGGTCACTTTTCTCGAAGAGGTCTTTCAGTCGTTTCCAGACCTGACCCTTTACCCCCTACTGCGAGATGTTTTCCCCGCCACCCGCCTGCGCAAGCGAAGCCGCGAAGAAGCCGCCTTTGAAATTTTGAGCGCCGGAGACCACGTCAACTTTCTCCGCAATACCGCCATGGAGCGGGTGCGAGATATCATTCCGGTCTACACCTTTGCCACGCTGCACGTTATCGATGAAGAAAAGCGGCCCCAGTCTGGGTTCTGTGTGTACTTCCTAATGTCTGACCAACGGGTGCGCGATATTAGGGCAGAGCTTGCCCGCCAGCACTTGCTTGATCCAGGGGGCGATTCCCCCGTTCATCCCTGCCTGACAGCAGTACTGCGAGGATTGCACTTTATTGAAGCCGAGCGAGGGGTAAAAGGCGGACAGCTCATCCCCGTATTAGATCCCTTTCGATGGATCTCTCCCGCTACTCGGGAAGCTGCTGGAGAAGTCGAGATTTTACATTCCCGCCGCCGAGGCCTAGTTCATCTCAGCTACCCGGCCCTCCTTACCCATGTGTCGCAGACTCTGCACCGGAGGCAACCGTGATGGAAACTGACTTTCTGTTGCAGGCCTCGACCTGGGGCCGCGTGTTTGAGATCGCCGTTCAGCGCGGCGTAATTGCCTACCTGGTGCAGCAAAACCTGCTTTCCCTGGGGCATCCATCCCTAGAAGGGTGGCGAGAGTATAAGGTTGCCGACGTTACCCTAGGTGTCATCCGGGATCTCCACGTCACCGATCAAAATGTTAGAGAGTGGGTAGAGTCCAACATCCGGCATTTGTTGGTTTATGGCTATGGGCTGGGGTGGAGCACCATACGCGAATGCCTAACGCGCAATGCTTCCAAACATCATCAAATCGAAGCTATTTGGGCTCCACTATCACTGCCTGGGGTTGAAGAACTCCACGACGAAGAGATTGAGAAAACGGCCTTCGCCTTTAAGCAAGCCTTTAAGCTACCTGGCCCCGTCGATGTAGGGCTACTCCAGCGAGGCTATCCTGGCCGAGCCGATTTTCTGCTGTGGTTAAAAGCTGCCGAGGCGTCTACTCGACGCAGAAGTAAACGGCCCGAGAATGTCATTCTTTGCCTAGAGTTTTCCTACAACGCACCCCCCAAACTGGCAGATTTTAGAACCGAGGAACCCCACTGCAACGAAGTTCACCGCTATGCCCGCTACATTGAGTCGCGCGGTGTATTTGCCCGAGTCTGTGCCGAGGTTGAAGGCAGCGAGATAGCGATCAGCAAACAGCTGTCGGATCACCTGGTGACTTTTAGCGGCAGCGATAAGCCCCTCTACAAACTCTGCCAAGCTTCCTCCTACACGGAGCGCCTAGTCAACCTGTTAGTCAAGCAGGAACGCCTGATTGGAAAGTGCCAGGCCAGCGCGATCGCTGTCACATCCAACGGTCTAGAAAGCGTAACTGCCAATTTTGAAGATAGTACTCAAGGGAGTGATCCTCGAATTCAACTTATGGCGTCTTTGGGTAAAGCTTACCGAAAAGCCCCCAAGCTAAAAGATGACGCCCGCGATGATCTGGATAAAGA
>JBARVK010000364.1:0-5926 GCA_049646225.1 Nodosilinea sp. | reverse complement strand
GGCAGAGGAGTAGTACAAGCCTATGGTCTGGAATACCCGACGCTAGCTTTCAAAAACAGGGGCATACCTACCAGTTCCAGCTCCCCGACTCCCTAGCTCCCCAGATCCCTAGCCCCAAGCAATCGTCCCTAAACCTACACCACAGAGGACTAAGGCTTTAGGAACCCAGCGCTCACGCAGGCTTCGATCACCTCCAGCACAAAGGGCCATAGCTCTGGGGCACCCGTTTCGATCGGAGCCATACGCTGCATCACCTGAGCGCGGCCAATGTTGTGCTGCTTCCAGGTGCCGCCGCCGGTTTGCCAATTGTGCAGCAGGGGTTGAATGCGGTCTAGGGAAGCGGCAAATCTAGCGGTGGGAGTAGCCCGGGCCTCAAACTCTTCCCAGAGCTGGCGCAGGCGATTTCCCTCAACAGTGGGCAGGAGGCCAAAAATGCGATCGGCGGCCTGCTGCTCGCGCCGAGCTTTGTCGTAGTGGCCAGCTACGTCATAGCAGAACGTATCGCCCGCATCGATTTCGACGAGATCGTGGACGAGCACCTGGGATATAGCTCGGGGCAGGTCTACTCCGGCTGGGGCATATTCGGCCAGTACCAGCACCATCATGGCCAGATGCCAAGAATGTTCGGCGCTGTTCTCCCGTCGGGAAGTATCCATGAGTTGGGTTTGACGCAAGACAGTCTTCAGGCGATCGATCTCGACGACGAAGGAAATTTGTTGCTGGAGCTTTTGGTGGGTCATGGAAGGGAGTGTTATAATACAAGTGACTCGGACCCATGCGGTCGCAACGCCCAAACCATGTCAGAACCGGAAGGTGGCAGCATTACGGGATGCTTGTGACAGGCGTGGACTCCGGGTCTTTTGCGTTTTAGCCGCTTGGCGCTGTCTCCTCAGATAAGTAGGGAGATAGCTACGGGTTTCACCCATAATAGGGGCGGCATGCTCCCTGGGCACCTGGTCTTTGCTGCTGATACGCTAGATCAGTTGCAGCGCGAAAAGGAGACCGCTGACGATGGCTGATTTCGGAAACATCGTTAAAAAAGCCTTTTATTTGGGGGTCGGGGCTGCTTCCTACGCCGGAGAGAAAGCGAGCGATACCCTCAAGGATTTGCGAGAGCAGTCTCAATCTTTGGTTAATGAGCTAGTGGCACGGGGTGAAATTACCGCCGAGGAAGCCCAGCGACTGGTCAATGATATGGTTAACCGCGCTCAGGATACAGCCGCGGCTAGCCCTATCGACAATCTACCGCAGCCCCGCCCCATCGAAATCTTAGACGATGACGATCCTGGCGTTGTCGATAGCCAAACGGCAGCGCTGCGCGAGCAGGTGGCGGCTCTGCGCCAAGAATTGGAAACACTCAAGCATAAGTCGAGTACCTAGCCCTATGGATGATTGGTCTAAGCAGTTGTTTGATGCCTTTGACAACACCATGCACACCTTCACTCAGCAGCTGAGTGAAGACACCGAACGCTGGCTGGATGAATTGACTGAGCAGCTGGCTCAAGCCTCGGATGCCCTAGTACAGACAACCGACCAGTGGGTTGATCAGGTTCAAGAGGCGATTGATCCCGAGATCGATCGCATAGTAGATGAACTGAACCACGTGGTAGAACCCTTCCAGTTCACGCTCAACGTCCAGATCGATGACGTCGTTGACCAACTTGACGACATTTTAGGGCCGCTGGTGACAGGCTTATCTGGCCTTGATCAGTGGTTTGAGGAGGTCGCTAGCCCAATCAACAGTACTGTCGAGCCGCTGCTGCAAAATTACCCTGCCTGTGTTGGCTGTCGCAATTTCTATGGTCAGTCCTTCGGGGGCAACACCCTAGTGTGCGCTATGCATCCCTTTGGCCCTGAAGCAGAGCAGCAGTGCCCCGACTGGGATTCGGTCTGGCCACAACCGCCTAGCCAGTAGCTACGATTGATCCTTTAGCAGTGGAAAGAAGTGACCGACGGGGCCTTGGCCTTTACCAATGGCCAGGGAGTGCTGGAGGGCGCTGGTGACGTAGTCTTTAGCGTCTTTAACTGCTGCTAGGGGAGCTTTGCCCAGAGCCAGGTTGGCCGCGATCGCGGCTGATAGGGTGCAGCCCGTGCCGTGGGTATGGCGTGTTTCAACAGTCTGAGTGTTTAAAACCACGACCTCGTCTCCGTCAAACCACACATCGGTACCACAGAGGTCGTTAGCCATGCTACCGCCCTTGACGAGCACTGCCGCTGAACCTAACTGATGGATATGGCGAGCGGCGGCTTCCATATCAGCCAACGTGTTAATCTCTGCCCCACTGAGGAGCTGAGCCTCATAGCGATTGGGGGTGAGAATACGGGCCTGCGGAATAAGGCGGTTAATGAGGGTGGCGATCGCGTCATCATTAATGAGCTGCGCCCCAGTGCGCGACACCATCACCGGATCAACCACTAGGGAAACGGTGTCAGGCAGTGCCGTTAAGGCTTCAGCTACCGCCTGAATAATGCCTTGATTTAGCAGCATGCCGGTTTTGACCCCCTGCACCCCAATATCGCTTGCAACCGCCTCTATCTGAGCGACAACGGCCTCGGGCGGCAGTGCATCGACCCGAGCGACACCCAGTGTATTTTGGGCGGTCACGCAGGTGAGGGCGCTGGTGCCGTGGACTCGGTGAAAAGCAAAGGTGCGGAGGTCGGCTTGAATGCCGGCCCCACCGCCGCTGTCAGATCCAGCGATGGTCAGGGCCACAGGCCAAAAGGGCGGCATAGTCATCACTAGCGGTTGTTGTTAGGTCGTCGCCGCTGTAAAAACTCAGGGATATCGAGCCCAGCCCCAAGTCCCCCTGAACTACCACCGCTAGCTGGAGGCGTAATGGGCGGTGTCGACAGGGTGCGCTTAAAGGGGGTAACGCGCGCCACATCGAGCTCAGGCTGCGCCCCAGCCCGACTGTTAAAGCCTGTGGCAATCACGGTGATGCACACTTCGCCCTGCATGCGATCGTCGATTACCGCCCCAAAGATAATGTTGGCGTTGGGATCAACCCCTTCATAGATGATCTCGGCGGCGGCATTAACTTCGTGGAGAGTGAGATCAGATCCGCCCGTGACGTTGAACACGGCCCCAGAGGCCCCATCAATGGAGGATTCAAGCAGGGGAGAGGAGATTGCCGCGATCGCGGCTTCCCGCGCCCGCGACTTACCTGATCCCATGCCAATGCCCATCAGCGCCGTGCCGGCATCGGCCATGATGGCTCGCACGTCGGCAAAGTCAACGTTGACCAGGCCGGGGATGGTAATGATGTCAGAAATACCCTGCACCCCCTGGCGCAGAATGTCATCGGCGGTGCGGAACGCTTCTTGCACCGGGGTTTGCTCGGAGATCACCGACAGCAGCTTGTCGTTGGGGATGATAATCAGCGTGTCCACCCGACCCTGAAGGGCCGCAATGCCCTCGTCGGCCTGGTTCATCCGGCGGCGACCCTCAAACGTAAAGGGGCGAGTCACTACGCCAACGGTCAAAGCGCCGGCCTCTTTGGCGACTTCAGCCACGATCGGAGCTGCCCCGGTACCGGTTCCTCCGCCCATACCGGCGGTAATAAACACCAGGTCGGACTCTTCTAGAGCGGCGGCGATTTCTTCTCGCGATTCTTCGGCGGCCTTTTGGCCAATGGCGGGATTGCCTCCTGCGCCCAGCCCCCGAGTCAGCTTTTGACCAATGTGGAGACTGTTGGTCATTGTCGTATTGTCGAGTGCCTGAGCGTCAGTGTTGACCGACCAGAACTCGATACCCGCAAGGCCGCTGCTAATCATGCGGTTGACGGCATTGCAGCCACCGCCGCCGACCCCAATTACCTTAATGCGGGCGACGCTGCTGGGCAAAGCCGTGTTGTTGGTGTACGTTTCTCCGGGCATAGCTCTGGCATTGTGGGGTTGACTGGAGTTAAGCTCGCCGTGGCTAAACGGGTTAGACGGGCTAGCGAAAGCGGTCACAGCGTCAGCCGACGAGCGCGAGTCGGAGGGGACGGCGTCTGTCTGATGAGACGAGTAAGCCTCGTAGTCAGCGCTGCTGTGGCCAGCACCATTGCTGTGGGGGTCGTCGGGAAGCATAGAAGTTAAGACCGTAGACAATAAATTTAATTACCCGTACTAGATAACTGAAGATAACACCTAAGTCCTGAGAATCTAAGCCCCGGCTGATTCTAGACAACTATAGAGTACTTCGCTAGAAAAAACCAAATCGCCTGGCAAGTCTTAAACTACCTGATTTAACCACTGAAACCCCAAAAATAAACGTCTCTGCACAAATATATTGAGTCAATTTTGAGCCCAAGTTTTTTGGGCCATACGATTTAATGGTTTAAGACCAGCGATCAGGGGCCAGCTGGGGCGATCTAGGGACTGGAGTTAGGGTCTGCGTCTGAGGCATCGGTATCTACCACGGCGACCGAGGGAGCATCAGGATTGCTGAGATCGATACGGGAAACCTCAATATTGGCTAGTTGGTTAGGCAGGTTGCGCATGCGATCGAGGGTGGCAAGCTGCTGTTCTAGTTCAGGACTATAGGGACCAAGATAGACTGTGCCCAGAGCGGTTTCTAGAACCAGATTGTTGGGGTCTTGCCAGTCGATCTCACTGATTGCAACTGGGCTGTTCACAATAGTTTCGTAGATTTGGGGCCAGTAGCGCTGGTACTGGGGCTGAATGCCGCGTAGCTGGAGGGTGGGCAACTGCGGCGAGGCGCTACCCAGGCCAAAGCTAGTCAGGGGCATCCAGGCTCCGTGGGCATCGAGGAAACCAGCCTGCAGGTACTGGGTGTCGGCGGCGCGATCGCCCTTGCCGGCTGGCAGTACCACCGCCACGGGTACCCGCTCTTCGATCCGCACATTGAGGCGCGGCGGCAGGAGCTGCCGGGTAACTTCGGCGGCTGTAATGGGGCCGCGATCGCGCAGCTGACGGGCCAAGATTTCAGGCTCCACCTGCATCAGCGCCTGCGGATACTGGATCGGCACCAGGTTTTGAACCGCTTCATCGCTGAGCAGATGGTTGCCGCTCACGTTAATTTGAGCGGGGCTGTGGATCAGCCATACGGGCCGGGTAGCGCCCCAAAAAACAGCGGCAGTCAGCGCAGAGAGCGCCCAAAATCGCCACAGCGCCTGGCTAATCGAAATTCGCCGTCGCCGCCGCAGGGTCTGTCGTCGGCTCTTGAGTTCGTCGCGGGAGAGGGAAGAAACGCGGGTCATGGCATTAGGAAGGGCGATTGGTAGCCCGGCGATTGGAGTTGCCACAAAACGCGGGGTCAAGGGGAGGGGTGGCTTCATAGTTCCGCAGTTTGGCCCTCCCTCAGCCAGTCCGCCTTTAGGCTGATGCCGATTTTAGCGCCTGTAGAGATTGGTGCAACGCTTTTTCCCAGCGCAGCGCTAATTCGCTGTCGGTAAAGGGTATGCGGTAGGTTTCACCGCTGGCGGTAGCCACGGCTAGCTCAACGATTCCTTTGGTCGGCTGAGCTTCGTCAATTACAGGCTGGCCATTGATCTCGAGCCGAAGCTCGGTAACGGACTGTAGAGACAGCGTAGTGAGATCGATGGGTCCCTGACGAGTGGGGCGGCCCCAGGTCAGGTTGTCGCCCCGCTGCCCCAGCATGGCCTTGATGTCGTACTTGCTGCGATCGAACTCGGCGGCCCAGGCTTCGTAGGCCTGAACTTTTTGGTACTCGTGCCAACCCGCCCAGGCTAAGCCAATAAACACCGCCAGCAGGGGCAGCCACAGAAGTCCTCGTTCCATAGAAAGTATGTCTACCTCGCGGTTAACCGTCAAAATCGCTGGGCGTTACCCTCCTTGGGGCTGCGGCTGCCACCGCGATCGCCCTAGCAGTCAGCCTTTCTGCCGTGATGCCCCTAAGCCCAAAGAGCAGGCCGCAGCCCCATTGGGCGCCTAGTCGCCCTTAGGCGACACCACCTTGCCC
>JBARVK010000363.1:0-2474 GCA_049646225.1 Nodosilinea sp. | reverse complement strand
GAGTAGGGGAGTGATGGAGTAGGGGAGTGGGGGAGTGGGGGAGTGATGGAGTAGGGGGGGGTAGGGGAGTGATGAAGCTGCTCCATCACCCCATCACCCCGTCACCCCGTCACCCCATCACGCTGGGCAAAACACGATCCGATCGCGCGGCGGCGACTGCTTCCACCATAGCGTCTACGACATAATCCACTTGCTCAACGGTCATGCCGGGATACATGGGCAGCGATAGAATCTCCTGGCAGAGGGCTTCGGCCTGGGGGAAATGACCGGGGCTGTGGCCTAGGGAGCGAAAGGCGGGCTGTAGGTGGCAGGGAATGGGATAGTGAATGCCGGTTTGGACGCCAGCGGCGGTGAGCTGAACCTGGAGCTCGGTGCGACCGATGGGGCAGGGGTTGGAGACGCGGATGACGTAGAGGTGGTAGACATGACCGAGGCCAGCGTCGTTGCGCACCGGCACAATGCCGACCTCGGCCAGGGGAACCAGCCTGCGATCGTAGTGCTGGGCCAGGCTGTAGCGGGCCTGGTTCCAGGTGGGCAGGTGGGGCAGTTTGACGTTGAGGACGGCGGCCTGGAGCGTATCGAGGCGGCTGTTGATGCCCTGGGGTTCGGTGTGGCAGTACTTGCTGGCTGCGCCGTAGTTGCGCAGCGATCGCGCCGTGCGGGCCACCAGGTCTTCCCCTGTCACCAGCATGCCGCCGTCGCCGAGGGCACCCAGGTTTTTGCTGGGGTAAAAGCTAAAGGCCGCCCCCAGCCCCAGCGAGCCAGCGGTGTAGCCATCGCGCCGGGCCAGGTGGGCCTGGGCGGCATCTTCAAACACGATCAGTCGGTGGCGATCGGCTAACGCTAGCAGGTCTTTTGGAGGCACCATTTGGCCGTAGAGGTGCACGGGCACAATGGCACGGGTGCGGGGGGTAATGGCACGTTCGGCGGCGGCGAGATCGATCAGGGCGGTGGCGCGATCGCAGTCAACCAGCACCGGCCTAGCCCCGGCCCGCAACACACCAATGAGTGTGGCGATAAAGGTATTGGCTGGCAAAATCACCTCATCTCCTGGGGCCAGACCACAGGCGCTCAACCCCAGGGCGATCGCATCGGTGCCGCAGCCTACCCCAACTCCAAACCGACTGCCGCAGACCGCCGCAAAGGCGCGCTCAAAATCGCTCAGCGCTTTGCCCAGCACAAAATCGCCCTGGGTCAGCATGGCGCTCATGACACCCTTGATCGACTCTTGTAGGGGGGCGTGCTGCCAGGTCAAATTTACGAAGGGAACCATCTGCGGTGAAGAAATAGTCATACTGGCCGGGGTAGATGGTCTAAGACCTGCGCTATTCACGCTCAGATTGCCCGATTACACAAAACCCTCAACAGAAAGCAATCTAAACCGTATTGCCCAACCAATGTAGCCCCTAGTTTCGGACTACCCCAAAAGGATGGGGCGATTCTTCTGCGAAGAGGCTGCGCCAGCGCGTCTCAAACCCGACCCAGACGGTAGACTAAGGCAGACTCAGTACGCATTCTACCGTTGGAGCCAGCCACCATCAGCTCTGCGGCTCTCAAAACAAAGAAGCCGCCAAGTCTGCCCACGCGGGGCTAAATGACCCTATTCAGCTACCGTTACCCCTATGGATTTTGAAACCGCTCACGCCTTTGTAGTGCGCCAAACTCTCGTCACCAGCGACGATTTGCCAGATACATTCATCGCCTGTCTGCGCCAGGGCAAACCGCCCATCCCCGGTCAGGTCACCTCCCTTTTGCTAGCCCTCAAGGTGCTGTTTGAGGGGCTCAAAAACGAACCCACCCTCGATCGCACCCTCACCCAAGCTCTGTTTATTCTCTCCTACGAAAGCCGACAGCTTTACCTCAAAGGCCAAAAAGCTGGTGTTGTCTGGCCGCCCATGCTCGATGAGGATTTGGGACGCATCGGCAAAGCGGCGCAGTCGATTGTGTTTGGTAAATGGCAAGGATAGTTCGGCAAACCACACCTGTTAAAGAATTGCCGAGAGAACTTTCGGGCGGCTACATTAGCACTCAGGAAGCGAGAGTGCTAAATCGCTTCCCACCTACTTAATCCTTTCATTCCTAACCATTTGGAGGTACACCATGGCAGCTGTCACCCTGAGTGTGTCAACTGTTAAACCCCTAGGCGATCGCATCTTGGTCAAAGTCAGCGAAGCCGAAGAAAAAACGGCTGGGGGTATTTTGCTCCCCGATACCGCCAAAGAAAAGCCCCAGGTCGGCGAAGTAGTGCAGGTCGGCCCCGGCAAGCGCAACGATGACGGCTCGTTCCAGACCATGGAAGTCAAGGTTGGCGACAAGGTGCTCTACTCCAAGTACGCCGGTACCGACATCAAGCTCGGCAGCGACGACTACGTGCTGCTGCGCGAGTCCGATGTGCTGGCTGCCCTCGGCTAAACAATTCTGGGTTTTAGATTGGCGATTTTGGCCCGTAAGGTGGGCACCGCCCACCATCAACC
>JBARVK010000362.1:0-3350 GCA_049646225.1 Nodosilinea sp. | reverse complement strand
GGAGTGCCGTCAGCACAGGCATAGTAGCGAAGGGCAGGGGCACAGCCGCCAGGGTAGCCGCCATCACCGCAAAGGCTGAGATGTAGTGCCGACCGATATCTCGGTAGAGATTGCCCAGTTGATCGCTGGCCTCGGCCTGCTCGTCGAGTAGTTGATACAAAGCCTTGGCCTCGGCCTCGGGCAGCAAGTCGGCTAGCGCATCCCGCAGGGCTTCAAGGCCGTAGAATACAGGGTCAAAGCCGTCTTCTTCAAGGGTGAAGTCGATTAGCACTGTGCGGTCTACTACGCCCTCAAAGTTGGTCCGAATGGCGTTAAAAGGTCGATGTACCGCCTCTAGAACAGGTGGGTAGGGGGGATGATCAGCCTGACTGGGCGGATAGACCTCGTGGGCTGAGGTAACGACCAGCAGGCAGGGAACATTCGGAAACTGCTGCCGCAGCTGAACGGCGACCTGGCGCAGGGTGTCGGTGGCGAAGTCGTTGATTTTGACCGTTAACATCAGAATGCGGGCTTTGCGGCTGCTGCTGAGGTCGGCGACTAGCTCAGCTACGATCGCGTCGGTCGCCTGGACGATGTCGCCCAGGCCCACCGTATCGGTAAAAATCAGCAGGGGTAGGTCTTCGGAGGGGTAGGCGTAGCGCTGAGTGTGCTGGGTGTGGGGCCTAAAGCCCTGACCCACAATTTCGGCTGACACCCCGGTTAGCCCGCGTACAATGGAGCTTTTGCCGGACTGGGGCTTGCCGATGAGCAGAGCCTCTGTGGTGGGCAGTTGCTCGCGCACCGCCGCCAAAATTTCGGCCACTTTTTCGTCGTCAACGTTAAACCAGCGACTGAGCTGCTGGGCGGGTTGCAGCTGGCTGGCGCGATCGCGCAGGCTTTGCCAGAGCCCGGTTAGCGGAGCTGCCCACGATGATAATTGTTCTGGTGATTTGCGATCGCCCATGCCCGTCCTCTGCTCCGGCTTGTCGATTGGCCTATCATGCCATGCCCTCATCCTAACGCCAGCGACTACGGGCTAGAGACGGCGGTTGTTTTGGAAAGCAGGGGAGCTCGGGAGCTGGCATGGGGGGTGTATTTTGGTCTTTGAGGGCTAGTCATCGAGCAGAATGGATGGGTTGCCCGGCAGGGTAACGGGCTGCTTGGTCGCCGGTCGGCTCGATCGGCTGCTACGCCCGTCTAGCTTGCCCTGGGCAATGGGTATCGTAAAGTGAAACTGACTGCCTTTGTTTTTACCTGCCGACTCTGCCCAAATAGTGCCGCCCAGCCCCTCCACAATTTGGCGACACATGGCTAAGCCCAGGCCCGTGCCCCCGGTGGTGCGGCGCAGCGCTCCCTCTTCTTGATAAAAGCGATCAAAAACGACATTCAGACGACTGGGTTCAATCCCGCGTCCGGTATCAGCAACGGTGACCTGCAGATGGGTCGGGCTGGAGCGAGTGACCTGGATCGTGATTTTACCGCTGGCGGGAGTAAATTTCTGAGCATTGTCAAGCAGCTTGGCCAGCACTTCGACCAGCCATTCACCATCGGCCCGCACCAGCGGCACCTGCTTGGGAATTTTGACGGTGATGTCGGGGGTTGCGGCGCTGTCCTGGCTGCCGTGGATGCTGCTCAGGGCCAGATCGACGCATTCTTGAATTGAAAGCGACTCTAAGTTCCACTCGACGCGACCGCTCTCCAGCCGCGACAGGGTAAGAAAGTCTTGCACCAGCTTGCGCATGCGCTCGGCGTCTTCGAGGGCCGACTGCAGCATAACCTGCCGCAGCTCGTTGGGCATGTCGGGTTCGGTCGAGAGGCTTTCTAGACAGACCTGAATGGTGGATAGCGGCGTGCGCAGCTCGTGGCCCGTGATGGCGATTAGGTTGGCTCGGGTGCGATCGAGGGCTTCGAGCTGCTGGTTTAGATCTTGCAGGTTGGCGTAGGCCTCAGCTTGAATAATGGCTACGCTGAGCTGGGTGGCGATCGCATCGACCAGAGCCGTATCGTCTTCGCTCCACTCGTAGGGCGCTGGCTGGCACTGGTGCAGCTCAATCAGGCCCACCAGGCGACCCTGGTAGGTGAGCGGCACAATCAGCCACGACCGAATCTGCCATCGTTCGAGCAGGGGTTGAATGGCCTCTAACTCTTGGCGAAAGGGGGAGTCGCGAGCCTGGGTATCCGCAATGGCAATGGTTTCTTTGGTGTCTTGAACATAGTCAAACAGGGGGTTAGTGCCCAGGGGCCAGGTTTCACCCAGCAGTGAGTCAACCGGGCTGTTGAGGTGCTGGTGGGCGATCGTGACAGTGGCATCGGTGGCGCTACAGGGGTAGATCAGACAGCGGCACACCTGCAAGGCCTGCCCCAGTTCCTGAGCGGCCTTGGCAAAGATCTCGTCGGCATCGAGAGACTGGCGCACCACCGAGGTAATCGAGTTGACCAGGCGCTCGCGCCGCTCCTGGGCCGTAATCGATTTGTAGGCCTTGAGCAGTTTGTACTGCCCCGCCTGTAGGTAAGTGACCAGACGCTGGGTAAAGGGGTCGGGGCCGCCGCTGCCGTTGAGGCGCTCGGTGGGGGTGAGGGCCGGGTTAATGTAGCGCTGGCGGGCGATCGCCACTTTGTCAGCCAGGTCAGGCTGGTACCCAAGGATGCGATCGAGCAATAGCTCTGCCCCAACTTGGGTAACGTAGCGGTCTTGGGTCCAAATTCCTTCAAATCGGCGAGTTTGGTCTAGGGGGGGGCCATCGGTGGGTGGTACCGGCGATCGCTCCCGACAAATTAAGCAGGCGCTGTAGTCAGATCCAATAACTACCAGGTGCCACTCCTGGGAGAGGGTATCGTCAGATTCAAAGGCGATCGTCTCATAATTGTCTGATCGACTGGCAAAACTGGTGCCCAGGGCCGACAGCACATAAACCTGGTCGGTGAGTTCGGCAATGCGCAGGTAACGGTTAGCCTCTTGCAGATAAAACCGCTCCTGCTGAAAGCTAGCGATGACTAAGAATCTTGCCGTCCCAGCCAACACGTGATCTTCCATCGCGTGGGACAACGCGGTGAGCGAGGTTTTGAAGTAGAGGCTGGGTCTAAGCTGAGGAATTGCATCTAGCAATTCTTCCACTACAGACGTGGAATTGCTCATGGTTCAGGATAGGGAACCGTCGATCGATTAGATTCTCCAATGGTGCTCGAAACGAACCCAGCGGGAATCTTTTAGCATCGGCAGCAGTTACTCCCACCTAGCCTACCAGGTGCCCCCTGCTCCGAAAGCACATTGTAACCATTTGCCAAAATCGGCCTCGGAGCTAGCCCATGCCGATCTCGTTGGGCTCATTCGCCCAAAAATTAAGCGCCTGAATACATTATTCAGGCGCTTA
>JBARVK010000361.1:0-3633 GCA_049646225.1 Nodosilinea sp. | reverse complement strand
GAACAGAATCCATCGCCAGCACGGTGCTGCCCTGCTGAGCCATGTGCTCCAGCAGTTCGGGGTTTTGAGCGGGCCAAATAAAGCTAATCAGGGTTTGATCGGGGCGCAGCAGCGTGGCCTCGTGGCGATCGAGGCTGGGGTGGTGCTGGGGCGATCGCACCTTGAGTACCACATCGGCGGCTTCCCATAGACTGACCGGATCCGCAATGATTGTGCAGCCCGCGTCTTTGTAGGCGCTATCGGTAAAGTTTGCCCCGGCCCCGGCCTGGGTTTCAACCAGGACTTCAAAGCCCAGTTTTTGAAGCTTTTTAGCGGTGTCGGGGGTGGCGGCTACCCGCTGTTCCTCGGCAAAAATTTCTTTAGGAACACCAACTTTGAGTGCGGCTGGGTTGGCATTGGCCACAGCGACGACAGTGTTCTCTTGAGGAGCGGCAATGGTCATAGGTGGTGATAAAAAGAAATGGCATCAAACAGCGAAAACACAGACAGATAGAAAGGCGGTAGAGCCTGAAAAACTGAGAACACAGGCGGTCGAGATACCGATGAAAAGGGGCGTGAACCAATACCAGCGCCCCATGGCTCAGCCGCACAAATCGTGGCCCCGTTTTGCCCTCTGGCGGCGTACGCGTGATCTATTCAAAAGCGCTAATCCAAAAACTCTAAAATTTGGGCTAAATAGCTATTTCTATGGGCGGAACTCCAGCGATTAACTCCGTAACAGAGTCTGTTTGGGTGCTTAACCCCCGTAAACTCCCTGGAGTTTGTTCTTGCTGACTACTACCATCAGCTCTGCCGATCTATATAGCCTAGATATCCAGATTGTTTTTTGATTTCAACCCAACTCACACCGAAAACTCATACACGTGATTCAGAGGTGGACGACGGACCGGTGCTTTCTGGCATGGTAAGGGTGGCGCTAAAGCATCGGGGGGAAACTTTAAGAATGTTTTATGAGTTTTGGCCTGATCTCGATGGATTGTCAGCGATGAAAAATAAAGTCATTTTTTGTAACAAAACCTGCCCAGACTTCTGATCCAGCCTCAATTCTTTGACATCAAAAGGTGAACCAATTCCAAAAAGCCCTCCACTTCATTGGCCTGGGATACATAGGCCGGGCGATAGTTTAGCTGCTGCCAGTAGTCTTTAACATTGCCGACGCCTACCGAATGGGGAAAAAGGCTGGGATCAAACAAACTCTCGTCGTTGGGACTGTCGCCCAGGGTGATGACTTCGGTCGAGGTGACGGGCGCAAAGTGCCGCTGCAGCACCTTGAGTAACCCGACGGCTTTAGATTGCCCCGGCTTGAACAGATGGCATTGAACAGTGCTGTAGGTAAAGCCCCAGCCCAGGTTTTGGCAAAGATCAGCCATGGCCTCTAGATCGGCCTCGGTCAGCCCTTGGAGGTCAAAGGTCCAATCGGTGAGGCGAAAGCGGTTGTCGTCAGATTCGGCGAGCTGGGGCCAGCGCTGCTGTAGCTGGCTAAAGGCGACCCTGAGCTGCTGGCGATGGGCGATCAGGTCGGGAAGGTCGACCAGCAGCTCTGGGGCCCCGTTGAGGGGAAAGTAAACGCCCCCGTTCTCGGCCATCGCTCCGGTGATGGGTAGGTAATGGGCCAGCCCATTCACCCACCCCGCCGATCGCCCGGTGACAATCATTACGGGCAGACCCAGCGCCTGCAGCTGCTCTAGCCCGCTGAGCAAGGCGGCGGTAAACTTGCCCTGGCGGGTGAGGGTGCCATCCATATCGGTGGCCAGCAGCTTAATGGTCTGGGAAAACCCACGGGTGGGTAATGGTTGAACGTCGCCCATCGGGTCTACACTTTGTGGTTACTGTGAATTAGGACACTGTGGCCGCTTCACTGGGCAGAGGCGCAGGTCGCTGAGCAGATGGGGCTGGTCTAGGGTTGTGGCCCCGACCGGCCTCTGCACGATGACTTGGACCAACTGTCAGCCCATACTGACTTTACGCTATGAGCACGTTAGCACCGGATCAGCGCAACGACTATTATCTCCGCGAAGGCGGGCGAGCGGGGGTGCATAAGCCCATTCTGGCGGCCCTCTATGCGGTGCACAATCAGCCCCAGCTCACCGATGGCGAAACGGGGCTTGGCATCGCCCCCGTCCACCAGATTGAGATGGCCGAGGTCGATACCTTGGCGGCTCAGGTGCAGTACGGGGCCAACACCATTCGCAGTCTTACTAACGGTCTGATTGAGCAGGGTTGGAGCGGAGCCGACCTTTGGGATGCCAGCGTGGGGCGCTACAGCGATCGCTTTTTGCAGGCGGTGGCCCAGGGGTTTACCCCAGCGGCGAGCGATTCGAGTGCCGCCCAGCTTGAACCCTGTGACCCGGCGGCGCTGCTACAAGCCTATTTAGACGACATCAGCGCCGACTACAGCGGTGAACAACGGCTCCAAGATCTGGCCCAGCTCGACCCGGTCCTGCTGGCCTTTGCTGAGCGTCTGCCACCCAACTACGGACGACTCGACTTTCAGCGGCAGGCCCTGGTGGAAGCGGTGCGCCTGTGGCGACAGCTCGACACCGCTGAGGCCGCCTACGAGGCTCTGGGGGTACCCGCGATTGACCAGGTACCCGACGAAGCGGCCCTCGACAATGCCCTGGTGGCCTTTTCGCAGTCGGTGGGGCGCTACTATGCGGGCTACCCCAACCAGCGGGAGGCGCTGATTCGCCTGGTGCAGCTGTGGCGCGAGATGGACACCCGCGAGGCGGCGATCGCCTGGCTGCTCACCCACGACCCCTTCGCCTACGAAACCAGCCTGGAGATTATCGATCCGGCCCTGGTGGCCTTTGTGCAAAAGATTCCTAACCTCTACAGCGGCCAGGGCGACTGGCGCTTTGCCCTGACCGAGGGCTACCGCCGCTGGTTTGACCTCGACTCGCGCACCACCGCCATTCAGCGGCTGGGGATCGACCCCGACGACCTGGCTCAAAATACCGAAAACCAGGCGGCCCTGATCGCCGCCGCCCGCACCCTAGACCGCGCTCTGCTCGACTTTGCCACCCGCATCCCCGCCGCCTACGCCCAGACCGATCAGCAGCGGGAGGCGCTAATTCGCCTGGTGCAGCTCTGGCGACAGCTGGAGGGCCGGGTGCCGACGCTGCAGGCGTTGTTTGAAGACGTGCGGCGGCTAGAGCGAGCCGCCCCCTCGGCCCCCGAGGCCATGCCCGCCCCGGTCCCTGCTCCCGCTTTACCCCGCCCCGCTCGCTGGACGCCCACCAACCTGCAGCTGGATGCCAGCATTGTTCCCAACGGCAACTTCACCTGGGCCGAGGCCACCCGAGGCGGTTCCCACCTGCCCCCCAACCAGGCCACCGTCGATGCCATCGTGCGAATGGCCGCACTGGCCCAGCAGGCCCGCGATCGCATCGGTCGTCCTTTTCTGATTACCAGCTGGTACCGTCCAGCGGAGGTTACTCGCCGCGTTGGGGGAGCCTCCCCGAGCCGCCACAGCCTCGGCGACGCGATCGACTTTTACTGTCCAGGGCTCACCGGCAACCAAGTCTACTGGGCCCTTGACCCCTGGTGGCCCGGCGGACTGGGGCGCTACAGCCAGTTTCCGGCCCTGGTGCATATTGATGGGCGGGGGGTGAAGGTGAGGTGGAGGCGTTAGGG
>JBARVK010000360.1:0-2702 GCA_049646225.1 Nodosilinea sp. | reverse complement strand
GACATCGTCTTGATATTGCTCGCCAACTAGGGCGACCTGGTCTTTAGCGATGCCAAAGAAGCGGGAGGCAAAGGACTGGGCGACGTTAAAGCCTTCGCTGGTTTTGGGGTCGGCAATGGTGGCGGAGGTGGCAATGCAGACGGTCTCTGCGGGAGTTTTGCCACAAAAGGTGCGCAGGCGGCGAATCAGGCAGGCGGTTTCGGCCCCGTTTGCGCCGCTGAAGGTGTGGGCTTCGTCGAAGACGAGAAAGTCTAGGGAGGCGTTGTCGAAGAGGGAGATGTCTCGCTGGCGGGTGAGCAGCAGCTCTAGCTGTTTGACGTTGGTGAGCAGAATGCGGGGAGGCTTTTCGCGCATTTCTTCACGGGAGACGCGCTCTTCGGCGGGGAAGACGGGCTCCGGGCGTTTTTCTCGCTGGGATCGGGTGGTGGCGGCTTCGTAGTCGGCTCTGGAGGCTCCGGGTTTGAGGCGCAGGCCGGAGGCCTGGGAGGTTTTCTCTGGGGTTTTGCCAACGTACATGCCGAAGGTGATGCCGGTGCCCGCCAATAGTCCCCGCAGGCGGCCTAGCTGGTCTTCGGCCAGGGCGTTCATGGGGTAGACGATGACGGCGGTGATGCCCTGGGGTGCGCCTTGGTCGCGGAGGTTGAGGCAGTGGCTAATGATGGGGTAGAGAAAGCACTCGGTTTTGCCGGAGCCTGTGCCGGTGGAGACCAGGGTGGTTTTGCCCTGGTGGATGGCGCGAACAGCGGTCTCCTGGTGTCCGTAGACAGAGGGATACGGGATTAGCTGTTTCATGAAGGGGTGGAAGATGCCCTCGTGGATCAGGTCGTCTACGGTAGCTCCCTGCTGGAAGACGCGGCTAAGGCTGATGTAGGGGCCTTTGAGCAGGGGGGTGGAGCGGGTGGTCTCTAGGTTGAGCAGATTGCGCATCTGCTCGTAGAGGTTGGTGTCGGCGAAGGGGTAGGCGGTGAGCTGGTAGCGGAGAAAGTCGCTGACGACTTTCTCCGTGTAGACGATGGGGTTGAGCATGGGGGCTATGGTTGAGGAATGCTTTGGCCTGTAACTGCTGATTAGAATCAGGCATTGCTAGGCGCTAAAGCTTGGCTTGGGCGTCTTCTACTTTTTGACTGGCCGCGCTCCAGACTGTTGACAGAGCTGTATCCAAGTAGATTTTCTGATTCCCTACAATATCTGTTGGTTCTACTTTATAAGTGCTAACTAGAACTGTGCCGTAGGTAGAGCTAGCTGGGAAAAAGCTGTGGCGCTCATCAGATTCAATGTAGTAGTTCCAGACATTGTAGGCAAACTCATAATGTTTGTAAGCCTGGTCTAAATCTTGGTAAACGAGATGCTCTTCAGCGCCAGGTTGTCTCCCTAGTTTATCTAATGCAACCTTTATACTGCGCACCTCAGCTCCGTAGTCACGATAGTTCATGCCAACGTCTAGGGCAGAATCTACTGCGGCAAACTGGTCTAGGACGTCCTCGATTTCTGGAATGAGCGCTTCATAGGCTTCAATTCCTGCATTGACATCTGACAACTGGGTTTGGATATTGTCAGCTTTAGTAGAAAGGGCTGCGATACTCAAAAGTGGAACTTTAGGGGTTGCATCCAAAATACTGGCTGCCTCCTGCAAGTTTTCTTGATCAGTTTTGAGGACTTGAATATCTCCAGGGTTTTCAGCTTTGCCAACATCTTTAATCAAGTCTTGGGCCTGGGCGATCGCACTACTCTGAGTTGATCGAATCCAAAAGGTGAGTCCTCCCAGGCTGAGCAGCGTGACAGCTACCACACTGCCTGCAATTACAGAAATCCATAGAACGAGTCGATTATTTGGCTGGCTAGGGACAACCGCAACTCGACTGGGGCTCGCTTTGGCGATCTGGCTTTTTTGAACTGGATTGACAATTGTTGAAGCCACGACGATTGCTTCGCTCTCGCCAACTTCTGGCTCGATGTAGGTACTTAGCTTAAATTCTTCAGCCCAGTCGGGTAAGTCATTACCGGTTTGTCTACCATGAACTCTGACGGTTTTAATGGTTTGAATACCTAGCCCTTCGATACCTTTTTTGGTGAAGCTGACCAGGGCCTGCTGGGGAGGGACCTCGGCTGATTCTAGAAAAATATTGAGGCGATCGCCCTTTGTAAAAGCTTTCACCTCGATGCCTTTGGGCTTAAGGGAGTGGCTCATGAGAGCGGTGATCGCTTTGGGGTTGCCCTGCTTGGCGGCGGCAACAACATCGGACTGAATAGCAGACATGGAGCTTCCTCGCGCGTGCGTAGAACGTATACCTAGGTTTCCCAGAGGTTTTCTGCCACAACCGCCAAAGTACGGAAAATCTTTAATGAATAAATTTAGAGTGAAGCTGTTGTTTTGGGCGGAGGGCGATCGCCCTCATCGCCACAGCCAGCTGAGCTGGAGGGCAAAGCCGGGTAAAACAGACTCACCGGAAATGGTGGCAGGGGCTGACAGAATTTCGGGGGGCTGTTGGGGGCGGTAGATTTCGACTTGTTTGTCTTGGGGGTTGATGAGCCAGCCGAGACGAAGGCCACTGTCGAGGTATTCCTGCATCTTGGCGCGGACGGTGGTGGGGTTGTCGCTGGGGGAGACTAGCTCTAGGGCAAAGTCGGGGCAGAGGGGTGGAAATTTGCGCTGTTGTTCGGGGGTGAGGGCATTCCAACGAGATTTTTCGACCCAGGCGACA
>JBARVK010000359.1:0-3588 GCA_049646225.1 Nodosilinea sp. | reverse complement strand
GCTCTAGGGCCTGCATAATGCCCTGAAAGTCGTCTTCAATCACCTTCTTGCGGTTGAGCATCATCATCTGCTTGGCGTGATCGTCGATCTGCTTCAGCAGGGTTTGCAAGGCGTTTTGGGCCGATCGCTCGCGGGGTAGCCAATGTTTCTGCCGATCCTGGTCAAATTTGCTGCGAAAGTCGGCAAAGACCTCAATCAACACTTCTAAGAACTGCCGGGTAAACTTTGGCCCCCGGAAGCGGTCTTCCACCATCAGGTAGACGGCGGCCCGCAGCTCTTTGCGCTTTTCGGGGATCAGCCAGGTCAGGTTGTCCCACATTTTTTGGAAGTAGTCGCTCCAGCGCTTGGGGTCGGTGCCGGTGTCGCTAAAGTGGGGGGCGTATTTCTCCTGCTCGTTGGAGATGAACCGCTGCAGGTTCTCGAAGGGAATGTTCAGGTCGTTGCGGCGCTTGCGAATGCCCGCCGCCCAGTCGGCTACTTCCTTGGCGTAGGGCTTTTTGTTGTCGCCCATGCTGATGCTGTCGATGATCTGGTGGTCGTGCTCAGATTCGGCCAGAAACAGCCCCGGCAGAATTTCAGTGCGAATCAGGTCTGACATGGCGGCGGGGGCGGGGGTGGGGTGGCTCCACCAGTCCACCAGTTTGGCCGCCAGTCGCGCCGAGCAGGCGTTGAGCACCCGCTCCACCGGAAACTGAATGCTGGAGAGGCCAAAGCTCATGAAATTTTGCGGGTAGCCCAACGCATCGGGGCTGGCCCAGTGCTTGCGCACATTGTCGCGCACCAGCTTTTTGTACTGGCTGAAGCCGGAGCTGAAGTCAAGAAACACGTTCTGGGCCACCATTTCAAGCACGTCGCCCAGGGTGGGAAAGGTGACTTTGTCATTGCTGTTGCCCACCAGGTAAGTGAAGTTGAAGGGCACATCCAGCCCGCTCTGGCTGGTGATGCGATCGCTCTGGCTGTCGCTGTACTGCACGTCAAAGCGGGTGTCGCCCCGGCTGTAGTGGTTCAACTCCATCAGGGCGGCGTAGGCGTTGGCGATGACGCGATCGCCCAGCCCTGAAAATGCCCCCGGCAGCACCAAGAAGGCGCTGGTCTGCGGCAGCTCTGACACCGGCACCCAGTCGCGCAGGTTGTAGGCCAGATCCATCACCATGCCGGAGCCGGTGCCGCCCGATAACGAGCAGACCACAAAAATGTTAATGCCTTTGTCGAGCTGCACCTTCCAGCGATCGAGCATGAATTTCTCGTGGCCGACGATGCGCCCCTTGGCCTTGGTGAAGTAGTCCTTAATTAAGGGGTAGTTGAGGCTAAAGGCAAATCGCCCCAGGGCGCGGATCTGCCCCGCCCCCGAGAGAATCGAGTCGGTACCCTTAAGCTCGCTGGGGAACCATTCGTCGAGATAGCTGTAGGCGGAGAGCTTGTTAAGAATCGCCTTGGCGTCTTCGACCTTGGCCCACACCTGTTCGATGGGGCGCAGGGAAATGTCTTGCTTCAGCACCGTCTGGGCTTCGGAAACCTTAGCATTTTGCTCTGTGTCGATATGCAAAAACGAGACGATGGGCAGGGCGTCAAGGGAGCCATACTGCTCCACAATCATGCGGCGAATTTTGATCAAGATCTCTTTGCCGGTTCCCCCTAGGCCAATGATTACGGTAGGGGTCATACCAGTGTATTCACTCATGGGTGGGGCACCGAAGGATGGGTAGTTCTAGGTTTCCCAAGTAACTTCCGCAGCATCCTGCCAATTTCGTTAGAGCGTATTAAAAGTTGACAATCACGTGAGCCTGTTCGAACCCTCTAGAAGCATAAGCGGCCCCAACAGAACAGTTAAACGGCAGCTGAAAAGCGTTCTCGCTGGGCCTGTTGACGCGATCGCAGTCCTAAAAAAAGGTTAAGCCTGGGGGCTTGGGCGGCGTGTCTGGGAGCTCAGATCGCTAGACTTTAGAAGCAACAGCACCTCACGGCCGACTTGAAGCCCTGTCTTGGAGCGTTTTGCTGAGGTGATCTCTGCCCTTAATGGCCATACCTGTGACATACTCTTCCACAAAATCTCTCCGCCTCCGGCGACTGCTGCCCTGGCTGGTAGCCCTGACGCTGCTGCTGGTGTTCTCCGGTGGCCTGGTGCATCTGCTCACCGAGTCGTGGTGGTTTGAGTCAGTGGGCTATGGGTCAGTGTTTTGGCTCCGAGTTAAGTGGCAGCTAGGGCTAGGTGTGGGCGGATTCGTCCTCTACGGTGGCGGCCTGTGGGCTAGCTACAGCATTGCGCGGCGGCTGACTCGCGATCGCCCCTACCGCCTTTCAACCCGCTACAGTGACCCCGCCCAGCGGGCCCAACTCGAACAACTGCTGCACCTGGGCATGACTGGGCTGGTGTTGGTGCTGGCTCTGGGAGTCGCGTTGCGGGCAACGGCGGCCTGGCAGACCGTGCTGCAATTTCTCAATCCCACCACCTTCGACATAACCGACCCGATTTTTCAGCGCGATATTGGGTTTTACGTCTTTAAGCTGCCCCTGTGGGAGGGGCTTCAGGACAACCTGCTGGGACTGTTGGTGTGGGCCCTGCTCATTGCCGTTACGGTGTACGTGCTCAAGGGTGAAGTGCGGCCCGAGCGGGGCTGGAAGTATTTTCTCACAGGCGAAGCCAAGGCTCACCTGTGCCTGCTGCTAGCGGCGATCGCGGTGGTACTGGCGGTGGGCTTCTGGCTCGATCGCTACTCGCTGCTGTACTCCGACAGCGGCGTCATCTTTGGCGCTGGCTATACCGATGTGCACGCCCGCCTGCAGGCCTACTGGCTGATGGGGTTTGTCACCCTGGCGGTGGCGGGACTGTTTATGGTGGCCCTGGCCCGCAGCGGCTTTTCGCTGCCAATTTTTGGCATTGTGATTTACCTGGGCGTGCTGGTGCTGGTCAACGGCCTCTACCCCTGGTTTCAGCAAAATTTTGTGGTTGAGCCCAACGAACTCACCATTGAGCGCCCCTACATTGAGCACAATATTGCCTTTACTCGGCAGGCCTACAGCCTCGACAGCGTTACCTCAGAACCCTTTCCGGCCCAGAACAACCTCACCCGCGCGGTGATCGAAACCAACGGCCCCACGGTAGACAACATTCGCCTTTGGGACTATGCCCCCCTGCTCAGCACCTACAAGCAGCTACAAGAAATTCGGCTCTACTACAACTTTGAGGATGTCGATATCGATCGCTACACCCTCAACGGCGACTACCGCCAGGTCACCCTCTCGGCTCGGGAACTGCCGGTGGAGCAGCTGCCGCCCGAAGCGCAAAACTGGATCAACCGCCAGCTCAAATTTACCCACGGCTTTGGGGTCGTGATGAGTCCGGTGAACCAGGTGACGCCCAACGGGCTGCCGGAGTTTTTTATTCGTAATGTGCCCCCCGACAGCAATGTCGATTTGCCGCTAGAGCAGCCTCGCATTTACTACGGCGAAAGCACGCGCAACTACATTTTTACCGGAGCTAATACCGACGAGTTTGACTATCCTATGGGCGACACCAATGCCGCCTACCGCTATTCTTGGGCTGGGGGTGTGCCCCTGGGCTCGTGGCTGCGGCGGCTGGTTTACGCC
>JBARVK010000358.1:0-6533 GCA_049646225.1 Nodosilinea sp. | reverse complement strand
GGGGCGACAATATCCGCCTGGTCTGTGGCTAGCTGCTCAGCCAGGGCCATCATCGACTGGTTAGTGTCGGCCCAGCCGTGCTGAGCAAAGAGAAGATAGATCTCAGGCATTCAATGTTTTGCGAACGGCCAGGGCCGCTCCCAACAGTGACGATCCGCTCAATAGTAAGCTAATGCCCAGGTACAGGCCAATTAGCCAAAGCGCCCCAAAGGGCCAGCGATTGATGACCAAAATTCCCAAAATGAGCGTAGTAATGCCGTTAATCGCTACAAACCACGACATACTCCGCCCGGCTCGGTAGCTAAACGCCATAAACGTCGTCAAAGCCCCCTCCGCCATGAAGAGCAGACCAAAAGCTAAGGTGAGCACTGCCGTGACCGTGGCCAGGTTGAACAAAATATATAGCCCTGCGATCGCATAGAGAATGCCCACCCCCAGGGTTAACCCCAGGCCCCTCAGTGGCCTGGCCTGAAATGCCTGTAAAACCTGAAGCCCGCCGCCCATTAAGGCGATCCAGCCAATCACTGAGGTAAACATAGCCGAGGCAATAGCGGGCAGTAAAATTGCCAAAATTCCCAAACCAATCAGGCCGATGCTCAGGGTAATCACCCAGCCCAGCGCCGCTCTAGTCGACTCGAACTCAGTACTGGGTGGAGATTCCTTCATCATCACCGCACCTCAATCCGTATAAATTGTTGTTCAGACAGTTAGCCCGTTCGGTTGCACCTACCAGCGAGCTAGGCCCACCCTCTATTGCAAACTAAGCCTCTAATCCTCGACGGCTGCAATTACCGTTCTAGCTTCCCTGCTCCCCTGCGTCCAGGCACAGGCTCTAAACTTCCGCTACTCAGTGCTCAGCACCTCAGCCACTAGTTTTGCCAATTCAGCCACCTTATACCCTATTTTTATAATGCAGCGCTATCCCCTCATGGAGATAGCTTTTTCGTGCTAATCACGACGGTTTACCCCATGGCCTATCCCTGCAATCTGGTGTCTGCCGCCTGGCTCGCCCAGCACCTCAACGACCCGAATGTAGTCGTGATTGACTGCCGCTTTGCCCTGGCTGACCCCCAACAGGGCCAGCGGCAGTACGCCGACGACCATATCCCTGGGGCCTGGTATTTCGATCTCAATCAAGACCTGTCTGGCCCCGTGCAGGCCCACGGTGGGCGCCATCCTCTCCCCGACTTAGAGCTTTTTAGCCAACGGCTGGCCGCGATCGGGGTAAGCTCGAGCGAGCCCACCCTAGTCGTCGCCTACGACGATTCCCGCTTTGCCTTCGCCTCGCGCCTCTGGTGGCTGCTGCGCTACTTGGGTCACGACAGCGTAGCGGTGCTCGACGGCGGCTGGTCAGGCTGGGTGCAGGGAGGATACCCAACCAGCCCAGCCCAGCCCAGTCCTCGGCCTGGTGACTTTTCCCCAGTTCCCCGACGGGATTGGATCGTGGATATTGAGGCGGTGCGCCGCCGCGGTGAAGGGGCAGTGCTGGTTGATTCGCGATCGCCCGATCGCTACCGGGGTGAGGTTGAACCCATTGACCCGATCGCGGGCAGCATTCCTGGCGCAGTGAACTACTTCTGGCAAGATGTTTCTGACCCAAATGGTCAGATGAAAGCCCCCGCCGATCTGGCTCAGCACTGGGCCAGCCTGACCGATGCCGATGACGTGATTATTTACTGTGGCTCCGGCGTCACTGCCTGCGTTAACCTGCTGGCCCAAACCCTGGCCGGGCAACCGATGGCTAAGCTCTACGTCGGCGGCTGGAGCGACTGGTGCTCCTACCTCTAGTCTTGATGAAAGCGCAGGGCCGGGGAGGGATCTTCTTGATCGCTAACAGATGAGTCTAGGGGGGAACTGCCCTGGGTTTCTAGCTCTGCTACGGTAGGCACTTTGCCGTTCTCTACATGAGCCAGATCAGTGCTAGCCGGGGCTGCCGTACGCTCTGAGAACCCCCAGGCAAAGACTAGGGCGATCACCAGCACCATGACCCACTCGGGGGGCACCAGGGTTGGGTCGATTACCCGCACCAGCAGGCGAATGCCCACAAAGGCCACGGTAATAAAACCAGCATCTTCGAGATGCTCAAACTCTTCGAGCCAGCGAATAAACAGCCCCGCCATAAACCGCAGGGTGATAATACCGATGGTGCCCCCCAGCAGAATGACCAGCACATCCTTAGAGAGGGCTAGGGCCGTCGTGACACTGTCGAGGGAAAAGGCCAGATCAGTAAACGCAATCACCGGAATCGCCTGCAAGACATTGGCAAACCGAGGCCCGTGGTGCTGCGCTTCCTCGTCGGTTTCGGCGGTGAAGTGCTTGAATACAAGCCACAGCAGGTAGGCCGCCCCCATCACCTCAAACTGCCAAAATTGCAGCACCCAGCCCGCCGTTAAGATCAGCCCCACCCGCAAAACAAACGCGATTAACAACCCAAAATTTAAGGCCCGCCGCTGCATGGCTTCGCTTTCTAGACCCTGGGCGATCGCGGCCAGGGCGATCGCATTGTCTGCCGATAGCACCGCTTCCAGGGCAATCAGCACCGGCAGCAGCAGCAGGGTATCGACCCCAAAGTTGGCAGAAATATCCAGCAGGCGATCTAGCATTAGCTCAGGTCAGCTACCTTGGGCAGCAAAGAAAAGGTCTGGGTAAAGGCACAGCACCAACCTGGCCTATAGCGGCAAACTATCCAGGGTGAATCCCCCGTCTGCGGCTGGCCAGCGGCGCAATGGATTTAGTCTAACGTGCCCTACCTCCTTAGAATAGTACGGTTACCTTCTACCCGCAGGGGAGACACCTGGAGTGCTAAGTTCGCTGCTGAACCAATTTCGACAACAGTATCCCCAGGGCAGCCTGATGTCAGATCTGCTCACCATCCACGACGGGCTGTACGTAGTGCGGGTCTGTGCGGGCGTCAATGGCGTCACCCTGGTGAGCGGTCTGGGGGCCAACCCCAGCTTAGAAGCCGCAGAAGATCTGGCGACTACCCGCGCCCTAGAGCGCCTGAGCCTCTCGGCGACCGCACCTCTTGGTCTGGCCCCTGCTCAGGGTACTCAGCCCGATGGCGCGGCGACCAAAGCCCCCGCAATGCCCACTCCTCAGCCTCAGCCAGACCGCCTCAACGCCCCGATCAGCCCTAGAGAGGAGGTGCTGCCCCCTCCCGATAGCTATCCCGAACCGGCCCATGCACCCCGGCTCATAGCTCCTCTAAAATCAAACGGTCAATCCCTCCAAGACTCTGTTCCCGATCGCCCCGCCGCTGCTCTGGCTAGCCCACCCCTGCCCAAGGCCACCCCTCTGGCCTCAAAGCCTGCGTCTCCAGTCTCTTGGCGAGATGCCGCTGACGAGTCGGCCGACGAGTTGATCGACCTCGATAATGAGCCCGTTCTCTCGATTGACCTGTCCGACATCATTGCCCAAACTGATGTCGAGCTACAGCGACTGGGCTGGGGCGTCGATCAAGGCCGCGAGTTTTTAGAAAAAACCTATGGTAAGCGATCGCGCCACGACCTCACCGACGATGAACTGCTGGAATTTTTGCTCTACCTTGAAACCCAGTCGCCCCCGGAGCGGCCCTAGTGCTCTTGGGTGAGGTAGTCCTGGTGGATAGGGAGTAGGGGAGTGGAGGAGTGGGGGAGTGGAGGAGTGGGGGAGTAAAAGCCAGCTCGAGCATCGAGTATTGGTCGCCAGGTTATGGCGTCATTAATACAGGCAGAGCAACACAGGCAGAGCAACTAAAAGCCCCCAGGATTACCGTGGGGGCAGGGGAATTAAAACATCTGTGCGAGCGGCGATACTAGCTCACGGCCATAGGGCGAGACCCCACCGAGGTGCGGTCAATCACCTGGTCAATCAGGCCGTACTCTACAGCTTCTTGGGGGCTCATAAAGAAGTCGCGCTCGGTGTCTTCGGCAATTTTCTCCAGGGGCTGGCCGGTGTTGTGGGCGATCGCCTCGTTGAGCTGCTTTTTCAGGTAGAGAATCTCCTTGGCCTGAATCTCAATATCCGTCGCTTGGCCCTGGGCACCGCCAAGGGGCTGGTGAATCATGATGCGCGAGTTGGGCAGGCTCATGCGCTTGCCCTTTTCCCCCGCCGTCAGCAAAAAAGCACCCATGCTGGCCGCCAACCCTACACAAATGGTGCAGATCTGAGGCCGAATGTGGTTCATGGTGTCGTAGATGCCCAACCCTGCACTCACCGACCCGCCAGGGGAATTGATGTAGAGATAAATGTCTTTGTCGGGGTCCTCAGCTTCGAGGAACAGCATTTGGGCCACAATTAAGTTGGCCGAGTCGGCAGTGACTTGCTGGCCTAGAAAAATAATGCGCTCCCGCAACAGCCGGGAATAAATGTCGAATGCGCGCTCGCCACGCCCGGATTGCTCAATAACGGTTGGAATCATGAGGATAAGCCACTTGCACTGCTGTACCTCATTCTAACGACTTGTGGAGTCGAGGATTGGAGGGATAGCCGAATCGTAGTTTGCTATTCTGACAACACACCCTTCCCCAGGCGCAGCCATGGTCGTTAGCGTAGATCACATTTTGCGGTGGAAGCAGACCGGGATCCCGGCCCAGCCCATTGCCGTACTCACCGCTTGGGATGTCATGTCGGGGCAGATTGTCGATCAGGCTGGAGCCGATATCGTGCTGGTCGGCGATTCTTTGGCGATGGTGGCCCTGGGCTACGATACGACCCTGCCGCTGACCTTTGAAGATATGTTGATCTGCGCCAGGGCTGTCCGACGGGGGGTAAAGAATGCCCTCCTGGTCGTCGATCTGCCTTTTCTCAGCTACCAGGTCAGCGTAGAGGATGCGATTCGCACCGCTGGGCGCATGCTCAAAGAGGCCGGTGCCCAGGCCGTCAAGCTAGAAGGGGGGCACAGTGCGATGGTCGAAACGGTGCGGCGCCTGGTCCAGTGCGGCATTCCGGTGATGGGGCACGTCGGGCTAACGCCGCAGTCGGTAAACCAGTTTGGCGGCTTTCGCAAGCAGGGCAAAACCGAGGCCGAGGCCAATCGCATTCTGACCGAAGCCAAAGCCCTGGAGCAGGCGGGGGCGTTTTGTGTGGTGCTAGAGCATATTCCTACCGAGCTGGCTCACGATATTACTAAAGCCTTGGGCGTGCCCACCATTGGCATTGGGGCGGGGGGGCACTGCGACGGGCAGGTGCTCGTCACAGCGGATGTGCTGGGGCTATCGGCCTGGCAGCCGCCCTTTGCCAAGGTCTACGCTAATCTCAGGCAGCAGGCGATCGAGGCGGCCCAGCAGTTCTGCGGAGAGGTTCGCTCAGGACAGTACCCGGCATGACAGATTTAGGCGGTATCCCGCCTAAAATTCCGTTAGGCTAAGAACGCTGGCAATTGCACCAAAATCGAGTCCAGGTGTGGAGGTTTCCCGGCGGAAAACTAGATCCCGAGCTGGACTTGGTGTGGCACAGAAACGATTCATTACGGTTGACACTCTCGCTATGACCACAACTCTCCAATTTAAATACGACGTCAAAGACATTTCCCTGGCCACCCAGGGCAAGCAGCGGATCGAGTGGGCCGGGCGTGAGATGCCCGTGCTGCGCCAAATTCAAGACCGCTTTGCCCAGGAAAAGCCCCTGGCAGGCATTCGGATCTCGGCCTGCTGCCACGTCACCACCGAGACCGCCCACCTGGCGATCGCCCTTAAGAACGGTGGTGCCGACGCCGTGCTGATCGCCAGCAACCCCCTCTCCACCCAGGATGATGTGGCCGCCAGCCTGGTGGCCGACTATGGCATTCCCGTCTTTGCCCTGCGCGGTGAAGATAGCGCCACCTACCTGCGCCACGTCGAAACCGCCCTCGACCACCGCCCCAACATCATCATTGACGACGGCAGCGATGTGGTTGCCACCCTGGTGAAGAATCGCCAGGCCCAGCTGTCCGACATCATTGGCACTACTGAAGAGACCACAACCGGTATTGTGCGTCTGCGGGCCATGTTCAACGACGGGGTACTCAGCTTCCCCGCCATGAACGTCAACGATGCCGACACCAAGCACTTCTTCGACAACCGTTACGGCACCGGCCAGTCGACCCTGGATGGCATCATTCGCGCCACCAACATGCTGCTGGCGGGTAAAACCATTGTGGTTTCAGGCTACGGCTGGTGCGGCAAAGGCACCGCCATGCGCGCCAAGGGCATGGGGGCCAACGTCATCGTCACCGAGATTGATCCCATCCGGGCGATCGAGGCCGTCATGGATGGTTTCCGGGTCATGCCCATGGCCGAAGCGGCGCCCCAGGGCGACTTATTCATCACCGTCACGGGCAACAAGCACGTCATCCGTCGCGAGCACTTCGAGGCCATGAAGGACGGCGCCATGGTTTGTAACTCGGGCCACTTCGACATTGAAATCGACCTCAAGTCTCTGGGCGAAATGGCCTCTGAGGTGAAGCAGGTGCGCAACTTCACCCAGCAGTACATGCTTAACAGCGGCAAGTCGGTGATTGTGCTGGGCGAAGGTCGCCTGGTCAACCTGGCCGCCGCCGAAGGGCACCCCAGCGC